>DVHA01000273.1 GCA_018712425.1 Candidatus Faecivivens stercoravium
AGCGCCCGGGTGACCGACTGGACGTTTACCAGGTTCCCCAGAACCTCCAGTTTTTCCCGAAGCTGGTATTCGCTCATCCGGCCGGTGACAAAGGCGACCTCGTCTTCCGGCTGGGACGAGCGGGAAAGCCAGGTGACCTCCCCCATGACGTCCCGGACGGTCGCCTGGGCGCGGTCGTCCAAAAGGGTGGCCCGCACCATAAACTGGAGGGGTTCTTCCTTGTAGTCGCCGACGTTGTGGCCGTCGGAATCGCACCAGGTCAGTGATTTGCTGGTACAGCCGGCTTTGGAGATGTCGATCATATCGGCGACGACGGCGCTGGCAGTCGGGAGCTTGCCGGCCCCGCGGCCGTAGAAGACGACGTCGCCGGTGGCGTTGCCGCGAATGAGGATCCCGTTGAAGACGTCGTCGATGTTCGCCAGCTGGCTGTGGCTCTTCAAGAGCGCCGGATAGACCGCCGCGAGGATCTTGCCGTCCGGCAGCTTTTTGGCTCGTCCGATGAGCTTGATCACACAGTCCCAGCTCCCGGCGTACTCGACGTCCGGCAGGGTCAGGTGGGTGATCCCCTCGGTATGGACGGTGTCGGGGTAGACATGGCTGCCAAAGGCGAGGGACGCGAGGATGCAGATCTTCCGGCAGGCGTCCTCCCCTTCCACGTCGGCCGCCGGGTTCCGCTCGGCGTACCCCAGCCGCTGGGCCTCCTTCAGGGCCCCGTCGAAGGGGGTGGAGTCGTGGATCATCCGGGTGAGGACAAAGTTCGTGGTACCGTTTAAGATGCCGGCCACCTCGGTGATCTCGTTGGCGGCGAGGCACTGGTGCATCGGGCGGATGACCGGGATGCCGCCGCCGACGCTCGCCTCGAAAAAGTAGTTGACGTTGTGGGCCTTGGCGATGGCTAAAAGCTGCGCCCCCTTCGAGGCGACCAGCTCCTTATTGGAGGTGACGACGCTCTTCCCCGCTTCCAGCAGGGCTTTGGTATATTCAAAGGCGGGATGCAGCCCGCCCATCACCTCGGCGACAATCGAAATCTCGGGGTCGGAGAGGATATCGTCAAAATTCTTTGTAAATTTGTCCGCGTAGGGAAGCTCCGGGAATTCCCGGAGGTCTAAAATCCGCTTGACCGTGAGTTCCTGCCCGGCACGGGCGGCGATGCTCTCTTTATTTTTTGTAAACAGCTCGACAACGCCGGAACCAACGGTGCCGTGGCCGAGGACTGCGACTTTCACCATTTTGAGACAACCTTTCTTTGGGATCCTACTCCATTATATTCTCTTGACCGACACGACGCCATAAATTCCGGAGACGGATTTGAGGATTTCCTCAATATCCGCCCGCCCCTTGTGGATCTGGATGCTGATGGTGGCGACCGCCACCGCGTCCACCGGGATATTCTGGTTGACCGTCAGGATGTTGGCGCCGGCCTTATACAGTTCCTGCAGCACATGGGACAAAACCCCCGGCTCGTCCGACAGCCGCATATACAGGGTATGCAGCTGGCCGGTCGCGTTGTCCTCGTAAACCTGCACATTGTCCTTGTACTTGTAGTAGGCGCTGCGGGAAATGCCCACCATCCGGCAGGCTTCCGAAGAGTTTTTGGCCTGCGCCTTGCTCAGCAGGCGCTTGGCCTCGATTACCTTTAAAAAGACGCTGGGTAATACATCTGTACTGACGATTAAAAACCGGGGTTTATCTTCCATAGGGGCCCTCCTGTTATACAAGCGCGCAGGCGGCAAGTTTCCGCCTCGCAAACATATGTAAACACGCTAGGGACAATGATAGCACGGAATGCGCATGGTTTCAACCCCTGAAAATCCGAATTTTCCCGGTTTTTCGTCATTTTTCGCCGCATTTACGCAGAAAATAGAAGGAATACTCGTTTTTTCTGCCGATTCGGCGGGATATAAGTCATTCCGTTATAAAAAATGAACAGATTTTATCTTTTTTGGGAGATATAAACCAAAGTCTCCTCCCGCACCGTCTTCCGGGCGCGGAAAAGGGCCAGCAGATTGGGCGCGGCCATGAAAAAATTGAGCAGGTCAGAGGCGGAAAGGACCGTCTGCACCGGAATGACGCTCCCCAAAACCGCCGCGAGGAAGAAGGCTGCCCGGTAGAACAGCAGCCCCCGCCTGCCGGCGCCGAGATAACTAAGGGCTGCTTCCCCGCACCAGTGCCAGGTGAGGAGGCTGGCAAAGGCGAGAAGGGCGCTGGAGACCCCGAGAAAGCCCCCGGCCCAGTCCCCCAGCGCCGAGGAAAAGGCGGCCGCGGTCCAGGCGGCGCCGTCCACCCCGGGACAGGGCACCACCAGCAGGACGGCCGCGGTCAGCGTACACATCACGAGGGTGTCGAGGGCCACTTCCGCTACCCCCCACAGCCCTTCATCTGCCGGGGAGCTGCTGTCGGCGGCGCTGTGGACGATCGGCGCGGAACCGAGGCCCGCTTCGTTGGTGAAGACGCCGCGGGCGATGCCGGTGCGGAAGGCGCGGCTGACGAAAACACCGAGAACCCCGCCGGATACCGACTGGAAGGAGAAAGCATCGGAAAAGACAAGGCAAAACGCCCCCGGCAGCCGGTCAAGGTGCAGGAGCAGCACCGCACCCGCCCCGGCGATATACAGCCCGCCGACCACCGGGATCAGAAACCCGGCGGCGGAGGCCACCCGCCCCTTCCCGCCCCGGAGGACGAGGAAGGCCGCCAGCCCCAGAAAAAGCCCGCAAATGATCTTCGGCAGGCCGAAAGCGGTGTGGAGGGCATCGGCGGCGGCGTTTGCCTGGGCCATGTTGCCGGTGCCGAAGGAGGCACCGACACAGCCGAAAGCAAAAACCCAGGCGGCGACAGGGCCGACGTTCCGGGCGATATACCCCATCGGGCCGGAAGAATCCCCCTTCCGCCTGCCGTGGACAGCGAGGAGGATTTCGCTGTACTTAAGGGCCATCCCGCCGAAAGCCGACACCCACATCCAGAAAACCGCCCCCGGCCCGCCCGCCGTCAGGGCGGCCGCGACCCCGGCGATGTTGCCGGTGCCGAGGCTCCCGGCGAGGGCGGCCGCCGACGCGCCGAAGGAGGAGACCTTCTTGCCATCAGAGGCCCTGCCTCCCCCAAGGAAGCGGCGGAGAGCAGTGAACAGGCGGCGCTGGGGGAAAAAGTGCAAATAGACGCTTAAACCCGCCCCGCAGCCGGTCATCAGAAGGCCGCAGAGGGCGAGGACGATTTCCTTGAGGGCCAGTGGGTTCAGAAAAATCCCCTCCTTGGGTGGAAGAAAACGGTCATCTTTTCTGAACGTCCTGGGTTTTAATAAGGGAGACTCATGCAACGGCGCAAAATCCGGCGCTGGCGTTAAGGAGCAGAGCTCCTTGGCAGGCGCCCACTTCCCGTACTTCCGAAGCTGCCCACAGCTTTGCCGCCTATAACGAAGCGTGCGCAGCACCCAAAAAATACTCCAATATCAGGTATTGTGGTCGGAAACGTGGAACTGTTTGAGGTTGCCGATCTTCCGGCTGCGGGCGGTGAGCTCCTCCTCGACCGCCGAGAGCGGCAGGCCCTCGTTGACCATTAAAACGGTCAGGTGATAGAAGAGATCGGAAATCTCGTTTTTCAGCTCCTCGGGGTCGTGGTTTTTGGCCGCGATAATCGTCTCGGCGCACTCTTCCCCGCACTTTTTGAGGATTTTGTCCAGCCCCTTCTCAAAGAGGTAGCAGGTGTAGGAACCCTCCTGGGGGTTTGCTTTCCGGTCAGAAACGACCGCGTAGAGGCTTTCCAAAGCGTCTTGCATCATGTTACTTTATCCGTCCTTTCTCTCGTCTTCCGCCTGCCAGAGGGGTTTAAAAAAGCAGCTGCGGCTGCCGGTGTGGCAGGCGGGGCCGGTCTGGTGCACCCGGATGAGCAGGGTGTCGTCGTCGCAGTCGGCGGTGATCGAAACCACCTTCTGGGTGTGGCCGCTGGTGGCGCCCTTGTTCCAGAGTTCCTGCCGGGAACGGCTCCAGAACCAGGTGTAGCCGGTTTCCATCGTCCGGCGGAGGCTTTCTTCGTTCATGTAGGCCAGCATCAGCACCGTCCCGTCGGTATCGTCGACGATGATGGCGGGAATCAACTGGGCCTTCTTAAAATACGGTTTTAAGTCCATGTTTATGCCCCTTTGTCACAGCCGCACCGGGATGCCGCGGCTTTTTAAGTGTTCCTTGACCTCCCGGATGGTCAGCTCGCCGTAGTGGAAGAGGGAGGCGGCAAGGGCCGCGTCCGCACCGGTCTTTTCAAACACCTCGGAGAAGTGCTCAAGGCTCCCGCAGCCGCCGGAGGCGATGACCGGGACGCTGACCACCTCTGTTACGGCGTTTAACAGCGGCAGGTCGAAGCCCATTTTGGTGCCGTCCGCGTCCATCGAGGTGAGGAGGATTTCCCCCGCCCCGAGGGATACCGCCTGTTTCGCCCACTCGACCGCGTCGGTGCCGGTATCCTCCCGGCCGCCGGCGAGGTAGGCGTGCCAGTGGCCGTCCGGCATCTTTTTGGCGTCAATCGCAACGACGACACACTGGCTCCCGAACTTGTCGGCCGCCTCGGCAATCAGCTCCGGGCGGCGGAGGGCGGCGGAGTTAACGCTCACCTTGTCCGCCCCGGCCCGCAGCATCGCCTGGAAGTCGTCGATCGTGCGGATGCCGCCGCCGACCGTCAGCGGGACAAAGACCTTTTCGGCGGTCTTGCGGACGACGTCGGCCATTGTCCCCCGGTGTTCATGGGTGGCGGTGATGTCGAGGAAGACGATCTCGTCCGCCCCCTGGCAGTTGTATGCCTCGGCGCACTGCACCGGGTCGCCGACCTCTTTGATGCCGACGAAGTTGATACCCTTGACGACCTTCCCGTCCCGGACGTCGAGACAGGGGATGATCCGTTTATCCAGCATCCTCTCACTCCTTATCTGATAATGGCAGCTTTTTTCCCATCTCAATCCGGACTTCATGCCGTTCCGGGTCGGAATTGGAGTAGGCGTACAGGTCCAGGCCGATGATCGAAAAACCGTGCTTGCGGTAAAACGCGATGGCGTTTTCGTTGCAGGTCTGCGTTTCCAAAACCGCCATGCGGGCGCCGCAGCCGGCAGCTTCAGCCAAGATGGTATCCATCAGCAGCGAACCAATGCCGCCGCGGCGCCTTGTTTCATCCAAAACACAGATGTTGCTGATGCGGCAGCGGTTGTTCCACCTTTCCGGCGTCCCCTCTACAAACCCCAGCAGCTTTTCCCCGTCAAACGCGCCGAAGGCGACGGGGTCTTCCAGCCATTCGCTGAAAAAAACATCGTCAAAGGACTTCTGCACCGGGCTCTCAAAGGGCTGGTAACGGATTTGAAAGCCTGACGCAGACACCTGTATATCGTAAGAACCGCCGGTTTGATACCGGACGGTAAATTTCTTCCCGGCGTAGGCGGCAGGGTCTAATTTTACGATCTGCATTTATCTTCCTTTGCAATCTCGAGGGCTTCCGGGAGCGACAGCGTCCCCTGATAAAGGGCCTTGCCGCAGATGACACCGTAGAGGCCCAGTTCTTTGACCGCCCGGATATCCTGCGGACCGGAAACGCCGCCGCTGGCGATGATCTGGACAGAGGTGTTTTCCTTCAGTTCCCGCAGCTGGGCGAGGTTCGGGCCGGTCAGGGTGCCGTCCCTCGAAATATCGGTGAAGATAATCGTCTTGACCCCCACCGCTTCCATCTCGCGGGCAAGGTCAAGGAAGTGGACCGCACTCCCCTCCAGCCAGCCGTCGACCGCGACCATCCCGTCCTTCGCGTCGATGCCGACGGCGATCCGGCCGCCGTACTCCTTTACGGCCGCCTTGACAAGGGCGGGGTCCTTGACGGCGGCGGAACCAAGGATGACCCGGGAGATGCCGCCGGAGAGGTAGGATTCGACGGTGTCGAGCGTCCGGATGCCGCCGCCCAGCTCCACCTTCAGGCCGGTCTCCCTGGCGACGGTGAAAAAGATGTCCGCGTTTT
>DVHA01000274.1 GCA_018712425.1 Candidatus Faecivivens stercoravium
CCCGGGGATGCCCCGGATGCAGAAAGGAATGATACTGGATGAACGAGAATCTCTGTATGGGATGTATGGAGAATAAAGGGGATCTGACTGTCTGCCCCTACTGCGGCTACTCGGAAAACGGGCCGCGGATCCAGTCCTGCCTCCCCCCTCGTTCTCTGATCGGCGGCCGGTATTTGGCCGGCAAAGTACTCAGCTATAACGGCGAAGGCGTTACATATATTGGCTACGACACCGTCGCCGACCGGAAGGTCTCGGTGCGGGAGTTTTTCCCCGACGCGCTGGTGACCCGGGCGGAAGACGGGAAGACCGTCGAGGTGCGGCCCAACTGCCAGATCCAGTTTAAAACCTACCTCTCCGATTTCCTTGAGGTCAACGAAAAGGTGGCGCGGCTCCGGTCGATCTCCTGCCTGGCACAGATCCTGGATATTGCCGAGGACAACGGCACCGTTTACGCCATATCGGAATACCCGCTGGGCGAGACGCTGGAAAGCTTCCTCGAGCGGCGGGGGATGATGCTCACCTGGGGGGAAACCTACGACCTGATGATGCCGGTCATCCGGACGATGCAGCTGATCCACGAGGACGGGATCATCCACCGCGGCATCAGCCCCCAGACGGTCTATATCACCCCTTCCGGCAAGGCGAAGCTCACGGGGTTCTGCATCAGCGCGGTGCGGGCCGCCCGGACCGAGCTGGCGGCGGAACTTTACGCCGGGTTCTCGGCGCCGGAACAGTACTCCTCCACCGCCCCCCACGGGACCTGGACGGATATCTACGCCATCTGCGCGGTGCTCTACCTCTGCGTCACCGGGCTGAACCCGCCCGAGGCGCTGATCCGGTCGCCGGAGACCGAACTCATCCGGCCGCGGGAACGGAACGAAACGGTCCCCACCCGGGTTTCCCAGGCGATTATGCAGGGGCTGGCCCTCCGGCCGGAAGACCGGATCCACACCATCCCCGAGCTGGTGAGCAGCCTGAACATCGTCAAGACCGGCACCCCGAGCGAGGCGCCGACCATCGCGATTACCGGCGAAAACCTGCATGAAACCTCCCCCCGCCGCCCGCCGGAACAGCGGCGCCCGGCAAACCCCGAACGGCGGGAACCGCCCCGCCAGCAGCGGCCGGCCGGAAACCACCCGCCCGCACAGCAAAGACCCCAGGGCCAGCGTCCCCCGCAGCAGCGGCCGCAGGGACAGCGCCCCCAAGGGCAGCCGAACCGCCAGCCTGTCCAGCAGAAGGCGGCCCAGGCCCGCGGCAAGGCGGAGGAAAAGAAAAGCGGGCAGAATATCATCCTGAAGACGATGCTGATTACCCTGCCTATCCTGCTGGTGATTTTGATCTTCACCTTCTGGTTCCTGTTCGGGAACCGGGAGCAGACCGAGTCGTATAAGGACAATATCGTCACCTCCACTTCGGATGAGGGCAGCTCGTCCGAAAGCTCCGGCTTCGGCAACTATACCCCCCCCTCTTCGACTGTAAGCTCCTCCGAACCCGCTTCCAGCAGCACGCCGGAATCCGTCTCCAGTTCCGAGCCGTCGTCCGAATCCTCCAGCGAACCTTCCAGCGAGGCCGGATGGTCGATGGTCCAGCTGGTTGGGCGGACGCTGGAAGACGTCCAGGCGGACGGCGAAATCACCGGCCATATCACGCTGGAACCGGAATTTATGTACAGCGATTCGACCGAGCAGGGGATTATCATGTGGCAGGATACGTCGGTCGGGACCCAGGTCGCCGACGGGACAACCGTCCAGGTGCGGGTCAGCAAGGGGAGCCAGTATGTCACCCTGCCCGACTGGGAGAAGAAGACCCAGGAGGAGTATACCGCCGAGCTGGACGCCCTGTCGATCCCCTACCAGGTGGAGATCCGGGAGAGCACCAACTATCCTTCCGGCTACGTCATCGGGACCGACCATCTGCAGGGGACCCGGTATGACCTCGAAAGCGGGACGGTCGTCACCGTTTATGTCTGTGAAAACAATCAATCCTATTAAATGGAGGTATGCTGTATGAAAAACGGACTGCACCATGTCGCCCTGTCGGCGGTCAACCTCGACCAGACGGTCGACTTCTACCAAAAAGCCTTCGGGTTTACCCTGCTGCGGCGGTGGGGCGAGGAAAAGCCCGCCGCGATGCTGGATATGGGCGGCGACGCGATCCTCGAGATCTTCTCGGGGGCGGACGAAGGGGAAGAATCCGGCAGCCGCTGGCTCCATATCGCCGTGAAGACCGACGACACCGACGGATGCTATGAGGCGGCGCTGGCGGCTGGCGCGGCGGAGGAAACCCCTCCGAAGGATATCGTCATCCCGACCGAACCCGCTTTCCCGGCACGGATTGCGTTTGTGCGGGGGCTGAACGGCGAGCTGATCGAGATTTTCTGCGAGAAATAACGTAAAATTCGGCGCTGGCACCAAAGTTACGAAGCGACGGGCGGCATCAGAAGTTTAGGATCGACCCCTTTTTAAAGGGGTCGCGGGAGTGGAGAGGGCATGAGCCCAGGTGTCCGGATGAAATCCGGACACCTGAAAAACCGCTTGCCGGCCGTACGGCTTGGCCGGCATTTCCCGCAGGCGGGAAATCGCGCTTTTTCACGGGTTGTACGTCTATTTTTCGTTGCAGCGCATCGGCTACCTTTCCGGAAGGCGACAACCTCAGAAAATTGTTTGCGGGCCATGCCGTACGGCCCGCAAACAAATTTCTAAGGGCTGCGAAGCAGACCGGCGTGCAGCAGCACCCAAAAAATGCTTCAAAAAACACGTTTTCGGCAAATTCCCGCGTCTGGATGTCCAGGCGCGGGTTTTCTTTGGAACGGCGGCTTTCCCCGTACTTTTCCATAAATTTACACGCCCCTCCCCCGCCCTTTTTACCCAAGCTGCGGCAACGGCCGCTCGGCGGCAAAAATAGAATGGTGAACGAGAAAGTGAGATAAAAGAAGCAAAATCGCGAGAAAATAAGAGAATGGGGTGTGTAAATTAAAAAATCCCCGAATTTCGGGTTGACAAACAGTTTGCGTTCCGCTATAATAAGACACGTTGTGAAACTTACTGAAACGAAACCCGGTTTTGGTAGGGGTCCCGGGGACAGGCCCCGGGATGGTCATGAAAATAAAATTGGAGGTAAAAAGACTATGACTACGATGCCGAAAGCAGCTGAAATCAGCCGCAAATGGTATGTGATCGACGCCGAGGGCAAACCGCTCGGCCGCGTCGCCGCGCAGGCCGCCGCTCTGCTCCGCGGCAAACATAAAACCACCTTTACGCCCCATGTGGACTGCGGTGACTTTGTCATCATCGTCAACTGCGACAAGGCGGTTCTGACCGGCAAGAAGCTGGAGAAGAAGTACCTGCGCTGGCACACCGGCTGGATTGGCCACCTCAAGGAAATCCAGTACGCCACCCTGATGCAGAAGAACCCCGAAAAGGCGATGCAGGTTGCCGTCAACGGCATGATCCCCGACACCGTCATCGGCCGCAACGAGAGACGCCGCCTGCATGTCTACGCCGGCAGCGAACATCCGCATGCTGCCCAGAAGCCCGAAAGCTACGAGCTGTAATTATCGAAGGGAGGCTATTTAAATGTACGAATCCAAACCTTACTACTACGGCACCGGCAGAAGAAAATCCTCTGTGGCCCGCGTCCGCGTTTACCAGGGCACCGGTTCCATCACCATCAACGGCCGCTCGATCGATGATTACTTCGGCCTCGATACCCTCAAGCTGATCGTCCGCCAGCCCCTCGCGCTCACCGAGTCTGAGGGCAAGTTCGACATCGTCTGCACCGTCGCCGGCGGCGGCGTTACCGGCCAGGCTGGCGCAATCCGCCACGGCCTGTCCAGAGCGCTCCTCAAGTTTGACCCTGAGCTCCGCCCCGTTCTCAAGAAGGCCGGGTTCCTCACCCGTGACCCTCGTATGAAAGAACGGAAAAAATACGGCCTCAAAGCGGCAAGACGCGCGCCTCAGTTCTCCAAGAGATGATTTTTTCCGTCCGTTTGGATGGATGCACCCCGGAAGCCTTTGGGTTTCCGGGGTGTTTTGTTTAATGAAAACCCGGGCGGCTGAACATACACACATTTGTAACAATATGTTTATTAGACGGATATTTACTGCCTTCGACAGATGTGCTAAAATGTGAGCATGGACAGGGAGGTGTCTGCGCGATGTTTGGTTATATCCGGCCTGACGCCGGGCAGCTACGGGTCTGCGAATATGAAACCTACCGGGCGGTCTACTGCGGCATCTGCCACGCTTTAAAGGAACATTTCGGTACCCTCTCCACCCTGTCGCTGAACTACGATTTTACCTTTGCCGCCCTCCTGGGGCTGGCCCTCAAACCGGGGTTCCCGGGATACGAAAGCTTCACCTGCGCCGCCCACCCCTTTCACAAGCGGCAGCGGGTCAAGCTGGAAGAAGAGGTCCTCCCCTACGTCGGCGGATGCGTTGTCTCGATGGCCCACGCGAAAATCGCCGACAACATCGCCGATTCGGGCTTTCTGAAAAGCACCGTCTGCCGGCTGACCCTGCCGCTGACGGCGAGGGCCGAAAAAAAGGCCGGCGGGAAATTCCCGGCCCTCCCCGCCCTCTGCGAACAGATGACGGCGGAGCAGGATAAAATAGAACAGGACCCGGGCGCCTCCCTTGACGCGGCCGCAGAGCCATCCGCCGCGGCGCTCGCGGGGATGATGGAGGCGCTGTCGGAAGACGGGATGGAAAAGCGGATCCTGAAACGGTTTGGGTACCTGCTGGGGAGATGGATCTACTTTATCGACGCCCTCGACGATCTGGAAGACGACTTAAAGGAGGGCGGTTTCAACCCGTTTATCAAGCGGTTTGGGCTCACCGCCCCCCTGCCGCCGGAAAAGAGGGAGGAGGTCCGGGATTACGGCCGGGAACTGCTCAACATCACCGGCGCCGAGATGGCGGCGGCCTATGAACTATTGGAACTGAAACGCTTTAAGGGGATTCTCGACAACATCGTCTACCTCGGGCTCCAGCAGTCGATCGACCGGGTGTTTAACCGGGCCGGCGGCAAAAAGCCGGGGGAAGAGGAGAAAAAGACGGAATACCCCGCGGGGCGTCCATTATTGTAACAGCCCATCCGGGCGATTGGAGGAACATATGCCTGAAAAAGATCCGTATCAGGTGCTCGGCGTCTCTCGGAACGCCACCGAAGAAGAAGTCAAGGCGGCTTACCGCGACCTGGCCAAAAAGTACCACCCCGATAACTACGCCGACTCCCCGCTGGCGGACGTCGCCAACGAGAAGATGCAGGAAGTGAACGCCGCTTACGACGCGGTGCTCAAAGACCTGAAAAACCGTTCGTCCGGCTCCTCCGGCAGCTCCTATCAGCAGAGCTATGGCGGCTACCAGAATCAGGGCGGCTATTCCGGCGGCTATGGGCAGCAGTACCGGCAGAGCTACTCGGGTGGGTACGGTTATGGCGGATACGGTTCCAACTTCACCGACGTCCGCCGGATGATCCAGCAAAACCGGCTGGTCGAAGCGGAAGAGCTGCTGGACGGCACCCCCTCCACCTCCCGGGACGGCGAATGGCACTATCTAAAGGGAACGATCTGTTATCAGCGGGGCTGGCTGGACGACGCCCGCAACCACTTCAGCGCCGCCTGCCAGATGAGCCCCGGCAACCCCGAATACCGGGCGGCTTTGAACCGGATGTCCTGGCAGAGCCAGGGCGGCTACGGCGCGCCGGGCAGCGGCTACCGCCAGACATCCCACGGGGGGAACATGGACGCCTGCAACTGCTGCGGCAACCTGCTGATCGCCGACTGCTGCTGCGAATGTATGGGCGGCGACCTGATCCCCTGCTGTTAAGGGGGGCGGCAACATGGCAAACAAAAGGCAGGTAAACAGCCGGCAGATGGCCTTCGGCGGGATTCTGGCGGCGGTATCGCTGGTACTGATGCTGCTCTCATCGGTCATCCCGGTGATGAGCTACGGGCTGCCGGCGATCGCCGGTTTTTTGACGACGCTGGTGGTCATCGAATGCGGCGACCGGATGGCGGCGGTCTGTTACGGGGCGGTGTCGATCCTGTCGGTCATTCTGGTGCCGGATAAGGAAAGCGCCCTTTTATACCTCATCCTGTTCGGCTGGTACCCGATTGTCAAGCGGCATATCGAAAAGCTGCGGAAACCGGTGCTGGAATGGGCGCTGAAGCTCGTCTGCATGGCGGTGCCGGTCGGGGCCGCGTCGGTGGTGGCTGTGGCGGTGCTGGGGCTTGGCGCCGTTTTCGGAGAAGGGATGGGGCCGGCCCTGATCGCCGGGTTTTACCTGGTGGCGGTGGTGGCGTTTGTGCTCTATGACATCGTCATGACCCAGCTGATAACCGCCTACCTGTCGGTGATACGGCCGCGATACCTGTCCAAACTGTTTAAGTGAGGGGATGGAATGCTGCAAAAGAGAATGAAAGAGCTGCGGGTACAGCGGGGGCTGACCCAGAATGAGCCGGCGTCGGTGCTGCATACCTCCCGGGAAGCCTACTCGATGTACGAAAACGGCAAGCGGCAGCTTTCCTGCCAGGGGCTGGCCCAGCTGGCCCAGTTTTACGGTGTCACGACCGACTATATGCTGGGGCTGTCGGACGACCCCGAGGGGGCGCCAAAGCTGACGGCGGAGGAGGAAAAGCTGCTCGACCATTTCAGAGGCTGCGACCAGCGGGGCAAGCGGGCCGTCCTCCAGATCTCCATCCAACAGGAAAAAGAAAGCAATAGTTAAAACTGCCGAAAAACGAGTTTTTGACAGTGTGAACCGCCGCCCGGTTTTGATGCCGGACAGCGGTTTTTGTTTATTTCAGGTACTCTTCCAGGCAGAGGCCGGATTCGTAGATTTCCTTTGCGGCTTCTTTCCCGACGTAGCGGTAGTGCCAGGGCTCGTGGGAGATGCCGGTGATATCGGTCTTGTCCTCGGGATAGCGCTGGATAAAGCCGTAGCGCCAGCTGTTCTGCTGGAGCCAGATATACAGGTCGTAGCTGGCGCCGTT
>DVHA01000275.1 GCA_018712425.1 Candidatus Faecivivens stercoravium
AGTTCGCAAGGAAGTTCGGCATCCCGATGGTCGAGGTCGTCAAAGGCGGCGACATCGAGAAGGAAGCCTTCACCGACTGCGAGACCGGCGTTATGGTCAACTCCGGCTTCATGACCGGCATGACCGTCGAAGAGGCGAAGGAAGCGGTCAAGGACTGGCTGGAAAAGACCGGCAAGGGCCACCGGAAGGTGAACTTCAAGCTCCGCGACTGGGTCTTCGCGAGACAGCGCTACTGGGGCGAACCGATCCCGATTGTCAAGTGCCCGAAGTGCGGCTATGTGGCGATCCCCGAGAGCGAACTGCCCCTCCGGCTCCCCGAAGTCGACAGCTACACCCCCACCGAGGACGGCGAGTCGCCCCTTTCGAAGATCGACTCCTTTGTCAATACCACCTGCCCCCAGTGCGGCGGCCCGGCCAAGCGGGAAACCGACACGATGCCCCAGTGGGCGGGGTCTTCCTGGTACTTCCTCCGCTACACCGACCCGCACAACGATAAGGAACTGGCCTCCAAAGAGGCGCTCGACTACTGGCTGCCGGTCGACTGGTATAACGGCGGGATGGAGCACACCACCCTCCACCTCCTCTACTCCCGGTTCTGGCACAAGTTCCTCTATGACCAGGGGGTCGTGCCCTGCAAAGAGCCCTACCTCAAGCGGACCTCCCACGGGATGGTGCTGGGCGAAAACGGCGAGAAGATGAGCAAGTCCCGCGGCAACGTCATCAACCCCGACGACATCGTCAGGGATTACGGCGCCGACACCCTGCGGCTTTATGAGATGTTCATGGGCGACTTCCAGTCGGCTGCGCCCTGGAGCATGAATTCGGTCCGGGGCTGCAAGCGGTTCCTCGACCGCGTCTGGCGGCTCCAGAACTGCGTCGTCGACGGGGACGCCTACCGGCCCGAGCTGGAAAGCAGCTTCCACAAGACCATCCGCAAGGTCTCCGAGGACATCGAGTCCCTCAAGTTCAACACCGCGATTGCCGCGATGATGAGCCTCTTAAACGAGATCGAGGCGGTGGGTTCAATCAACAAGAAGGAGTACCGCGACCTGCTGGTCATGCTCAACCCCTTCGCTCCCCATATCACCGAGGAGCTGTTTGAGGAGATGGGCTTCGGCTCGCCGATCACCTCCCAGAGCTGGGTCACCTACGACCCCGAAAAGTGCGTCGACGCGACCGTCGAGATCGCCGTCCAGCTCTCCGGCAAGGTCCGCGCCCGCATCCAGGTCCCGGCCGATATCGAGGCGGCCGACGCGATTGCGCTGGCCAAACAGGACCCGAAGATCGCCTCCGCCATCGAAGGCAAGACGATCGTCAAGGAAATCTACGTCAAAGGGAAACTGGTCAATATCGTCGCGAAATAAAGCAAATTGCGAAGCCGTCCGCGTCTGCGGGCGGCTTTTCTGCGCCCGTTGACAACCGGGCGGGGTTTCTGGTAAACTGAAAACAGAAGGGCTTTTTATCGTTTTCCGATGGGAGGTGTCCGGGATGTTAAAACGGGTTATTAAATGCCTGCCGGTGCTGCTGGCGGCCTTGCTCCTTACCGGGTGCGGGGAACTCTCCACGCCGGAACTGGCCGGGCGGCTGGCGTCGGTTATCGGGACGGCGGACGCGGCGGAGGCGCTGGAGGTGCTGGGGCTTCCGGCGGATGAGGAAGCGGACGGGGCGTCTTCCTACACTCTTTCCGCCTGTCCGGAACTGGTGCCGGAGGGGATAGAGGCGGATGAATCACATTTGCAGTTCGAGAGCTTTTTTGAAGATGAGATTGCATCGGTGGGATTTATCGTCCGGTGCGAAAATATGTCCTTGTCAGATGCTTATCAGACCATGCAGTCGATCAGCGACAGTTTGTATGAGGAATATACAACTTCCGCCCTGGATGAAATTTATATCTTCTGGGGAAGTTTTGGCCCGCGGGAGGTCGTTCCGTTTATCGAAATGTATCCGACGGAAGCAGATTTTCGCGTTGCCTATGAAAATATGTCCGGCGACACCTTCCCGGAGTTGGAAGTGGGAGACTGCTGGTGGACGGATGAAACGAAGACAGACTACGTCGCGGTTCGTTTTCGGTATACCGAAGAGGACACCTACTTTTACTGGATTGCGCAGAACAATGCGGCGTATAATGAATACGGCGCCCGTCTCGGCCCGATGATTTGACATACCAAAAACTTTTTTTCGAATTCCGGTAAAATCCCTTGACATTCCGGGGCCACCTGCTGTATAATAAGAAGTACAAATGTGATGGGTGTCCATAATCCCGTCTCCGGCGTCTCCGCGGCCCGCTTTGCGGCTGGGCGCGGAATAGAGGTTGGCTCCGGCAGGCGGCGGCGCGCATCGCCTTTAGACCTCTGCCGCCCGGCAAAGGGAGGGAATTAGAATGTCAGAAATCAGGGTAAAGGATAACGAGTCTCTCGAGAACGCTCTTAAGAGATTCAAAAGATCTTGCGCTAAATCCGGCGTGCTCGCTGAAGTCCGCAAAAGAGAGCATTACGAGAAGCCTTCCGTCAAGCGTAAAAAGAAATCGGAAGCTGCAAGAAAGCGTAAATATAAATAATTTTTACGCTCTATAAACGATCCCAAAGCGAGCCTCTTTCCAGGCTCGCTTTTCGTTTGCCCGAAAGGAGAGTCCCCGATGCCGCTTCTCACCCCCGACGTCTTCTACCCCCATATCACCGACATCCCCGGCCGCTTTTTTAAAGAGCGGGGGCTAAAACTCGCCGTTTTGGACGTCGACAACACCCTTACCAGCCACAATAACCCCACCCCCTTCCCCGGCGTCGCCGAATGGATTGCCGCGAGAGAGGCGGAGGGGGTCATCCTCTGCATCCTCTCTAACAACTCCCCCGAACGGGTGGAGCCCTTCGCCCGGAAGCTCCGGCTCCCCTTCGTCGCGAACGCCGCAAAGCCGCTCCCCTGGGGGCTGGCGAAAGCCTGTAAGCGGTATGGGGTGGAGCGGCGGGAGTGCTGCCTCATCGGCGACCAGCTATTTACCGATATGCTGGCGGCAAACCTCTTCCCCGGCGGGACGTCGGTGCTGGTGGAGCCCTGGGAGGAGGAGACGCATGGCTTCCTCGCGGTCAAGCGGAAGTGGGAGAAGCCGTTCCTCCGGCGGTATTTCCGGAAGAGAGGGGAAAAGGGTGGATAAACATATTCCGTATCAACTTGATTTAAGATTTTTGTGCCCGGTCCCAGACCGGGTTTTTTGTTTGTCCAGCCCCATTCATCTTAGATTTTGTCGGTTTTGGCTTAGATTTTGCATATCACCTTGCGGGAAATCTGCATTTATGCTAAGATTAAAGTGTAAGGAAAAAACTTCTGCCGACTTAAAGGAGGGTTATCTATGTATTTTAAAACAGATCGTCTGGGTGCGTTTCAATCGGCCGATAACCGTGCGGCCGGTAAGGTCAATCTCCGCAGCGGCTTGATGGTGCTGTCACTGGTTGGCGGGCTTCTGGCCATGACACTCCTCCTCTCCTTCGGTCTCCGCTGGCAGGCGGCGGTCGTAGGGGTGCTGGCAGTGGCGCTCTTTGCCCTGGCAGCATGGGATCCGAAAAAGATTCTGCGGCGGCACAGCCTGCCGGATGCAAACGATGACCTGCCCGCTAAGGGGCAGAACCGGGAATAAACCTGTTGTACAGCGCGAAACGGAGGCGATTGTATGTACTTTAAAGAGAACGAATACGATCAGATGATATCTCGCGGCCGAAGCGACGAACGGGTGGTCGGGAAGGTGAACCTCTGGACCGGCGCCCTTGCCTTGATCCTGCTGATTGGGGCGGTGGCGGTGATCCTCCTTCTGTCCATCGGTGAAGGCTGGTGGGCGCTGGGGGCCGGGGTGCTGACGGCGGCGCTCTTTGTGCTGGCGGTCTGGGACCCGGCGCGGGTACTGAAAAAGCGGACCCGGCCCGAATCGCGGCTGGATGTAAAGAGTCGGGAATAAACGGCCGGCATATCCTATGAAAAGGAGGCGGCAGTATGTACGCAAAAGAAAACGGCGAAGGCCA
>DVHA01000276.1 GCA_018712425.1 Candidatus Faecivivens stercoravium
CTCGTTTTTTATTCTTTCGGCAGCATCGCCAGCAGCTCCGGGAAAATTCCCAGACTCCTGCGCAGAATGCCGTTCACATAAGCAATGGTAATCCCGTAATTGGTAAAGGGGATGCCGGCGTCGGCAGCGCATTTCTGCCGGTCGACCATCTCCCGGCCATTCAGCATACACCCGCCGCAATGGATAATCAGCCGGTATTTCGACAGATCATCGGGGAACCCGAGGCCGGAGCTGGTTTCGATTTGCAGCTCCTTCTCGGTGTATTTCCGCAGCCAATTTGGGATTTTGACGGTGCCGATGTCCTCGCATTGCCGGTGATGGGTGCACCCTTCGGAAATCAGCACGGTGTCCCCGTCCTGCAGCCGGTCGATGGCCGCGACCCCTTCCACCGCCTGGGCAAGGAAGCCTTTATACCGGGCCATCAAGATCGAGAAGGAGGTCAGGGGAACCTCTTTCGGGGTCACCGCATCCACCAGCTTAAACGCCTGGCTGTCGGTGACGACGAGGGCGGGCGGTTCTTTTAGTTTTTTCAAAGTATCGGCCAGCTCGGTCTCCCGGGTGACCAGCGCCGACGCCCCCGATTCGAGGATGTCACGGATCGCCTGCTGCTGGGGGAGGATCAGCCGCCCCTTCGGCGCCGAGGAATCGATCGGGATGACCAGGACGACCGTTTCTCCCGGCTGAATCATGTCGCCCACCAGCCGGACAGACGGCCCGTCGGTGCGGACGAGGCCGCCGATCCGGTTTTTCAGCTCCTCAATCCCTTCGCCGGTTTTGGCGCTGACGGCGACCGCCCCTTCGGGCAGTTCAGCCGGTGTGGAAATATCCTGCTTATTGAACGCAATCAGATAGGGGATTGACTTCTGTTTGAACAGATGGATCATCTCCCGGTCGGCCTCCGATAGCCCGACCGTCCCGTCGACGACGAGGACGGCGCAGTCGGCGCGGTTTAAGATCTGCCGGGTGCGCTTGACCCGCAATTCCCCCAGTTCCCCCCGGTCGTCGAACCCGGGGGTGTCGATGATGACGACCGGCCCCAGCGGCAGCAGCTCCATCGATTTGGTGACCGGGTCGGTGGTCGTCCCCTTGACCTCCGAGACGACTGACATCTGCTGGCCGGTGACGGCGTTGACGACGCTGGATTTGCCGGCGTTGCGCGCCCCGAAAAAGCCGATGTGCAGCCGTTCGGCGGATGGTGTGGCATTCAGTCCCATGGTATTTTCCTCCTTTTAGGCAAAAAGGGGCGGTTCGAATCCGCCCCTTTGCGTTTCCCTATTGTATCCAATCAGAACCGGAAATCCCGGACCCCTTCCTCAATCTTCTGTAAATGGTCGGCGCAGATCTCCCGGACCTTTTCCTTCGGGATATTCTGGAGTTCTGCCTGGATCAGCGCCTCGCCGATTTTCTTCGTCTCCTCAGAGGCATAGTCCATCAGATATTCCTTCAGAGTCATCAGCGCGTTCGGATGGCAGCAGTTCTGAATCTGCCCACTCTTGCACAGGCTCATAAACCGGTCACCGGTCCGGCCCTCCCGGTAGCAGGCGGTGCAGAAGGAGGGGATATACCCCATCTCCATCAGCCACCGGACGACCTCGTCCAGCGTCCGCTGGTCGGAGACGTCGAACTGTTCGGTGTCGGTCGGGCGCTCCTCTTCGGCATAGCCGCCGACCGAGGTGCGGGAGCCGCCGCTGATCTGGGAGACGCCCAGCCGGATGACCTGTTCCCGGACCTTCTGGCTCTCGCGGGTGGAGATAATCATGCCGGTGTAGGGGACGGCAATCCGGATGAGGGCGCAGATCTTCGCGAAAATCTCGTCGCTGATGCCGTTGTCGAAGTCATCGGGGTTGATGTCGTCCGCCTTTTTCAGCCGGGGGACGCTGATGGTGTGGGGGCCGACCCCGTGGACCGCCTCGAGGTGCTCGGCGTGCATCAGAAGCCCCGCGAACTCGTATTTGTACAGTTCCAGCCCGAACAGGACGCCCAGCCCCACGTCGTCGATGCCGCCTTCCATCGCCCGGTCCATCGCCTCGGTGTGGTAGGCGTAGTTGTGTTTGGGGCCGGTGGGGTGGAGGGCCTCATAGCTCTCCTTGTGGTAGGTCTCCTGGAAGAGGATGTAGGTGCCGATGCCGGCCTCCTTGAGCTTGCGGTAGTTTTCGACGGTGGTGGCGGCGATGTTGACGTTGACCCGGCGGATGGCGCCGTTTTTGTGCTTGATCGAGTAGATGGTCTTGATACATTCGAGGATGTACTCAATCGGGTTGTTGACCGGGTCCTCGCCCGCCTCGATGGCTAGCCGCTTGTGTCCCATATCCTGCAAAGCGATGACCTCGTCCCGCACTTCCTCCTGGGTCAGTTTCTTGCGGGGGATGTGCTTGTTTTTCTGGTGGTAGGGACAGTAGGTGCAGCCGTTGACGCAGTAGTTGGAGAGGTAGAGGGGCGCGAAGATAACGATCCGGTTGCCGTAGAACTTCTTTTTCAGCTCCTCGGCGAGGTCATACATCACCTGGATCCGGCTCTCGTCCTCGCAGGCCAGCAGGACCGACGCCTCCCGGTGGGAGAGCCCCTTGCATTCCCGCGCCTTCTCGAGGATGGAATCGACCAGTTCGAGGTTATCCTTGTTTTCCTCGGCATAGCGGAGGGTGTCCAGGATTTCCTCGTGGCTGATAAACTCTTCGGCTTTCATCGATTTGGGGTTGTACATGGGTAAACGCTTCCTTTCTTTTGGGTCAGAAAATCTTCCCCGGCAGATTTGATTTTTTTGAGTATGATAGGGCGTAGCTGTAGGCGTCCTGAGACTGTCGAAAAAGAGGATTGCCAAAACGTAAAATTCGGCGCTGGCGTTAAAGTGAAAAAGAAACGTGCGCAAATTAGAAGTTTAGGATCGACCCCTTTTTAAAGGGGTCGCGGGAATGGAAGGGGCAGAGCCCCTTCCCAGGCGCCCGGCTCCCGTACTTCCGAAGCTGACCACAGCTTTGCCACTGATAACGAAGCGTGCGCAGCACCCAAAAAATACTCAAAAAAGACTTTTTCGACAAACTGAGGGCGCAGCTGTAGGCACCCTTTTATCCTTCGACCAGGCTGTCCCCCCGGTCCACCGCGATCTCGTATCCGATTTTCCGTAGATTCTCCCGCAGGGCGGCGATATTCTCGGCGGCCTCCGCCCCGGAACGGAGCTTGTTGTCGTAGAGCATATACTTATCCCTGGCCGACGGCGGGGAGAGGTTCGGCATGATGACGTTGGCCCCGTGAAGGATCCCCTCCTCCCGTCCGCCCGCCATCGCCGTTCCGAGGGCGGTGGTGGCCGGCAGCAGCACCCGGGGGTTCATCAGCCGGATGATGGACAAAAGGTAGAGGGTCAGCTCGACCGTCCCGTTTTCCTGACCCCGGAAGGGGGTGTCCTTATGGGCGAGGAAGGGGCCGATCCCGACCATATGGGGCCGGAGCTTCTGGATAAACCGCAGGTCGGCCACCAGATCTTCGGTTTTCTGATAAGGGGATCCGACCATCATCCCGCACCCCACCTGGTATCCCAGCTCCCGCAGGGTAAAGAGGCACTGCACCCGGTTGTCCCAGGACATCTCCGGCGGGTGGAGCTTTTGATAATGGGCTTTAGAGGCGGTCTCATGGCGGAGGAGGTAGCGGTCGGCCCCGGCCTCTTTCAGCCGCCGGTAGCTTTCCCGGCTCCGTTCGCCGCAGGAGAGGGTAATGGCACAGTCAGGGAACCGTTCCCGGATGGCCGCCGTGACCGCACACAGCCGTCCGTCGGTAAAATACGGGTCTTCGCCCCCCTGGAGGACGAAGGTCCGGAACCCCAGCCGGTACCCCTCTTCGCAGCAGCCGAGGATTTCCCCTTCGGCCAGCCGGTAGCGCTCCGCCTTCCGGTTGCCCCGCCGGATGCCGCAGTAGAGGCAGTCGTTTTTGCAGTAGTTGGTAAACTCGATAAGCCCCCGGATGAACACCTTCCGCCCGTAGATTTCCCGGGCGAGCGCCCCGGCCGCCTCTCCCAGGATACGGCGGCTTTCGCCGTCCCGCGTTTCAATCAGGGCGGCGAGCCCCTCGTCCGGGAGGTCATGTTCCCGGACGAGGGTTTCCGCGAGCTTGGTCGCCCCGGTCATCCGCCGGCGTAGGCGGTCTTGGAGCTGACGCCCGGCAGCTTGCCGATCTTGCCCGAGAGGGCGGAGATAACGTCCTGAGGGGCGTCGACGGCGATCGAGATGATGTTCATCTTCTTCTGGCGGTAGGGGATGCCCATCCGCCCGATGATGAAGCCGCGGTATTCGTGGAGGATCTCGTTGAGCTCCTCGACCGCGTCGGTATTTGAGACGACAATGCCGATAACGGCGATTCTGGTTTCCATCAAAACACCTCCGAAAAAGATTCTGCGGCGGCAAAAAGACAAACAGCCGCACCCGGGCAGGGTACGGCTGTAAACGCTTCTCATCCGTATGGCCGAACCTTCTACCTCAAACCGAATTTCAGTGTCAGGATACCTTTTAACGATACCATAATCTGGAAAGTTTGTCAAGGGGCATGTTCCCCCCATACGGGAAGTATATCCTGCCGGTCTTACTGCCGGATGGAGAGAAGCTTCTGCTTGAGGTCGCCCTCCAGCCGGCGCAGCTCGACCTCCGCCTCGGCCCGCTTCTGGCGGCCTTCCTGCTGGATCCGCATGACCTCGTCCAGCGTCGAGATGAGGTTTTCGTTGGTGGCGCGGAGGGTCTCGATGTCGACGATGCCCCGTTCGGACTCTTTGGCGGTGTCGATGGTCGCCATTTTGAGGGTCTCGGCGTTCTTTCTGAGCATCTGGTTGGTCAGCTCGGTGACCCCACGCTGGGCGGCGGCCGCCTGCTGGGAGTGGGTGACGCCGAGGGCCAGAACCATCTGGGACTTCCACAGCGGGATGGTGTTAACCAGGGTCGACTGGATCTTGTCGACCATCAGGGTGTCATTGTTCTGGATCAGCCGGATCTGGGGGCCCATCTGGATCGAGATCATCCGGGTGAGGTCGAGGTCGTGGAGCTTTTTCTCAAACCGGTTGCAGAGGTTTGAAAGGTCGTTGGCGGCCTGGGCGTCCTCGGCGGCGCCGGTCTGCTGGGCCTTGGCGGTCAGCTCTTTCAGCTCCCCTTCCTGCACCTGTTTCAGCTTGATCTTGCCCGCCATGATATAGAGGCAGAGCTCCTTATAGTAGGCGAGGTTCATCTCGTACATCTTGTCCAGCATCGCCGAGTCCTTGAGCAGCTGGATCTGGTGGCCTTCCAGCGCCTTGACGATCTGGTCGATGTTCGCTTCCGCCTTGTTGTAGCGGGTCTTCATCGCTTCCAGCTTGTTGCTCTGCTTTTTGAAGAAGCCGAAGATGCCCTTCTGCTCTTCCTCCTCCTCAAAGCCCTTGAGCTCGGTGACGACGTTTGCGAGCATCTCGCCCACCTCGCCGAGGTCCTTGGTCTTGACGCTACTAAGCATCGAGTCGGAGAAATCGGCGACCTTTTTCTGGGCGCCGGCGCCGTAGTTGGAGACGATGGTGGAGTCTTTCAGATTGATCTTCGGGACAAAATCCTCAATCATCTTCTTGTCCTTTTCCGAGAGGACGACCTCCGGCACTTCCGGTTCGGGCTTTTTCTCAATGACCGGGGCGGCCGGCGCTTCGGGTGCGGCCGGGGTTTCTTCCGGCAGGTCGAGGGTCAGGGAGATGTTGTCAAAAGAGTCGCTCATGGGGTTAACCTCGCTTTCTTAGAGACTATCGAAAAAGCTTTTTTGAGTATTTTTTGGGTGCTGCTGCACGCCGGTCTTGCTACGCAAGCCCTTAGAAAATTGTTTGCGGGCCGTACGGCGTGGCCCGCATTTCGTGCAAAGCACGAAACCACAATTTTCTGAGGTTGTTGCCTTCCGGGAAAGTAGACGATACACCGTAACGAAAATAGGCGTACAACCTGTGAAAAAGCGCGGTTTCCCGCTTGCGGGAAATGCCGGCCAAGCCGTATGGCCGGCAAGCGGTTTTTCAGGTGTCCGGATTTTATCCGGACGCCGGGGCTCTGCCCCTTCCATTCCCGCGATTTTTTGAAAAAAATCGAGTAAAACTTTTGATTCTTCGCACGTTTCTTGATAACAAAAACACCAGCGCCGGTTCTTACGTTTTCGCCAACCTTGTTTTTCGGCAGACTGCTTTCTTACTCGTTTCTCACAGGTGGAGTTCCGGCTCGTAGGCCTTGTCATCGTCCTTTGCGGGCGTCTCGGCGCCCGGCGCCGGGGTTTTTGCCGTTTTCGGGGGATCTTTATCGTCCATACCGGGGAAATCGTCCATCAGCCCCTCCTGGGCCATCATCGACTGGAGGACCGAAATGTCGGCCGAGAGGTCCATATACTCGTTTTCCATCAGGTCGTCCAGCAGGTTGTGGAAGGCGAGGTCGATGTTGCCGAGGGCCGAGAGGATCTCCTGCATCGTCTTCTGTTCGCTCTCGACGCCGGTGTTCTGGCGGTCGAGCTTATAGTAGGCCTCGCAGAGTTTCAGGGTAGTCGGAAGGTAGTAGGAGATAAACTTGCGGATGGCGGGGAGCTTGTCGGGATGGTCGGCGACGTAGGCGAAAATCTGCTGGCAGACGGTTTCGAGGGAGTCGAGCTTGTCGCTGATCTCCTCCTCGGGGAGGTCGTTGTTGATCTCCCGGATCCGGCGGATGTATTCGCTCCCCTCTCTGACCATATTGGCAAGGGCGGCCTTCTGGGGGTCTTCGGCCGCCTCCCGGGCCTTTTTCTCCTCTTCCGCCTTTTCCTCCTGGCTTTCGAGGTAGCGGGCGTAGGTCTCGTCGGTCAGCATCAGGCAGGTCTTGGTGTCATCCAGATGCCCCTGCGGGAGGAGCTGAAGGTCGAGCATCTTCTCGATCACCCGCAGCACCTTTTTCTCCTCCAGGCGGAGCCGGTCGGCGATTTCGCTGAGCTTGCAGAAATCCCGGCCCTTTAAATATTTCCAGACCTTCCGCATCCGGTTTTTGCCGGCCAGTTTGACCACGCCGGCAATGCCGATAGCGCCGGTGACGGCGGTAAAAGCGGTGAAGAAGATCAGCATGGCGATAAAGCTGTCAATCGCGTAGACGTTGCCGACCATCATCTGCAGCCCAAGCCCCAGCAGGGTCACAGCCCCGCAGAAGGCGCCGAAAAGGCCGAACCCCGCCGCTGCCATTGCGCCGCCCCGCTTCCAGCGGGGTTCGCGGCCCACAACCTTGCCGCGGTAGGGGCCTTCGGCCTGGGCATTCCCGGTCCGGGGCGTCCAGCTGTAGCTCTGGGGCCGGCCGTTCTGCCAGTTCCAGACGCGGCCGTAGCTCTGGGGCCGCCCCGGAGTCTTCCAGGCCCCCCGGGCGCTGCCGGGAGGCGGGGGCGGAGGCGCCTGGTCCTGCCGGTATCCGCCGGGAGGGGGCTGGCGGCGCTGGCTGTAAGGGCCGCTCCGCTGCCCGGGGTTCCGGGGCGGGCGGGAGCCGGAAAAACTGTCGAAAATATCCTCCCCGGCGCGGGAAAGGGAGTCTTTGATCTCGGAGCCGAGGTTTTTAAGCTCCTGGGAATCGAGGACATCCCGCACCGTCTTATCAACGCTCCAGAGGAGGTCGTTTAAATCTTTGTGAGCCAAATTACAGCACTTCCTCACACAAATCAGATGATTTTGGTTTGCTGAAAAGTCCGTCCCATCCCTGTGGAAAGCGGGCGGATATCGTATTCATTATATCGCCTTTACAAAATTTCCGCAAGGGTTCTGCCTCTATGTAGGAAAAATTAATCTTTTTTTAAATTTTACCGGGCGGATTCCGCCTTTTCGGCAAACGGAAAGGCAGCCGGGGAAACCGGCTGCCTTTCGGGGAATCCATGTTCACCTTTGCCGCGCCCCGCCTGCGGAAAGGGGGTTATTTTTCCTTTTTGCCCAGGAACGCGCAGGCGAAAGCGGCAAACAGGCCGATTATGATCCAGGGGAATGCCGCCCCGAGAAAATCACGCAGCATATGCTGGCCCTCCTTTCTGGAAGGGAAATCTTCCATTATAGCCGGTTATTCCTTATGCTTCAGGATCTGGATCCCTACTATTTCTACAGCGGCCGTGATGTTGAAGATCAGCTGTACGGCGTTTACAGCCAGATACGCGTCCAGGACGGGGGCCTGCCCATTCGCCGGCTCCAGCATGGCAATATACTGCATATAGTGGCTGAACAGGGTGGCCAAAACGGCAAAACAGATCAGCGCCGCAATGCTCGCTTTCCCTATAATCTTCCTGCCGCGTTCGTCCCGGCTGTTTTTCCCAAAGAACTGGAATAAAAGGACAATGAACAGCAGCGCGCCCATCACCATATTCACAAACGTGAGCTGCCGGCTGGACAGCAGGGAATAGAATAAGTTTTCCATCTTCTATGCCTTTCGGAACAAAAAACGGGCCAGGGCAGATGGGCAGCCGCGGGAAGTGCCTGCGCCCTGATGGTATGTTTTTTGATATCCCTACGCCCGCTGTACGATGCCGGTACAGCGGGCGTAAGGGGCCAGGTGGTTATTCGGTGATGATCGCGGTTGCAATCGAGTTCGGTTCCGCTTTCAGCTGGACAAGCTGCCCCTGGATGCGGAGGTTATAGGGGATCTCCTCACCGGTCCGGTTGAGGACGACGAGGGCGATCGAGCCGTCGGGGTTGCGGGCGGCGGTAACTTCCAGCTTATCGGAGTAGGAAGAGCTGCCGATGTGGGTGGCGCCCGGCTGGATGTACTTGGAGAAGTGGCCGATGTAGTAATAGGAAACCTTCTTCTCAAAGCTCCCCTTGCCGTCGAGCATAACCGGCGCGCCGCAGTAGTTGCCGACGTGGTTGGGGCCGCCGATCTCGTCGAGGTACATGTTCCAGTCGATAAACTTGTTCATGCCGGCGTTTAAATTGCCGATCATGTCGTGGGCATACCGCTGGCCGAAGGTGACTTCGCTCTGGCCGCCCATGACCGAGTATTCGACGCAGCCTTCCGAGAACATCAGGTCCTTTTCCGGGAACGCCTCGTGGGTCATCCGGACGGCGTCAAAGTGGTCGCCGGTGTACCAGTGGAAGGCGATGCCTTCGACCATCGGGCGGGTCTTTTCATCCAGCGTCCCGCAGGCGCGCTCGAAGATCCGCTCCTTGTTGTGGTCCCAGATGTAGATGCCGACCTTGCCGATGAGCCCTGCCTTCAGCATTTCCGGATAGAGGTGGTCCCGCAGGAAGACCTTTTCCTCTTCGGCGGTCCACTGGCAGGAGTCCCACGGGGTGACGGCCATCGCCTCGTTCTGGATCGAGACCCATTTGACCGGGATCCCTTCATCCAGGTAGGCCTGGATGTACTTCACCATGTAGCGGGCCCAGCTGGGGTAGAATTCCGGCTTTAAGTGGCCGCCCCAGCAGCGGCTGCCCTCGTCCGAATCCCCTTTGGGGGCGTTTTTGCGGATCATTTCGGGGGCATTGGCGCCGATGACGACTTTGGCCGGCGCGGTCTTCCAGGCCGCGGGGGGCGACCAGGGCGAGAGCAGGACCGAGATCGGCTTGTCGCAAGCCGCCATCGCGTCCTTAATCGCCGGGATGATATACTGCCGGTCGCGGTTGATGGTGAAGGTGGTGAACTCGGGGTCGGATACGACGTCCTCGACCGCCTGGTACATCCCGACCGAGAAGTCGCAGCTGTCGATATGGGTGCGGATGATGGTTGAACCGATGCCGTCTTTGCCGAAATAGGCGTCGATCGCCGCCTTGCGGTCCTCATCCGACAGTTTCGAGAGGGCGTAGCCCGCCGCTTCGGTCATCGCGCCGCCGAAGCCTTCCACCTTCTGGTACATCACCTGGGGATAGACGTTGACGACCTGCATTTCGACCGCCCGGGGCTGTTTGGACTCGTCGGTCATAACCGGTTCCGACACCGTCTCCTTGATCGTTTCGTTTTCCCAGAGGGTGGTATAGAGTTTCATCTTCATGGGGAATCATCTCCTTATTTTTTGCATCTATTGAAAAGGGTGTCTTCTTCCGGTTTGTCAAAAAGCTTTTTCAGGATTATGTTTTGGTGCTGCGCACACTTCGTTACGGGTGGGGAAGCTGTGGCCAGCTTCGGAAGTACGGAAGATGAGCGTCTGCCAAGGAGCTTTGCTCCTTGGGTTCTCGCCAGCCCTTTAAAAAGGGCTGGATCCTAAACTTTTGATCTTCGCCCGTTTCTTCGTGATTTTAACGCCAGCGCCGGTTTTTACGTTTCTGCAAAAGCTATCCGGCAATCCGAAAGGTTTATTCTCCCTCTTCCGCCAGTTTCTGTAACGCCTCGCCTTCCAGCCGGTAGATGGTCCATTCGTCCATCGGTTTGGCGCCGAGGCTCTTATAAAAGTTGATCGACGGGGTGTTCCAGTCGAGGCAGCACCATTCAAACCGCCCGCAGCCCTCCGCCGCCGCCATCTTCCCGAGCGTCAGGATCAGCGTCTTGCCGATCCCCTTCCCCCGCATCTCGGGGTAGACGAACAGGTCTTCGAGGTAAAGCCCCTTGCGGGCCTTCCAGGTGGAGTAGTTGTAGAAATAAAGGGCCATCCCGGCGACCTCTCCGCCGTATTCGGCCATCAGCACCTGCGCCTCGCCCCGGTCGAAGACCGAGCTTTCAATCAGCTCGTCGGTCGCGAAGCACTGTTCCGGCGCCTTTTCGTAGAGGGCGAGGGCCTGGATCAGCTTGGTGATGGCGGGTACGTCGGACTTTTCGGCCCGGCGGATGACGAGCGGGCCTTTTTGCAGCAGAATTTGCATTGGATTAAACTCCTTCTAAGATCTTTCTACCCCTATGATACCTTTTTTTGACGGAAAAGTAAAGAGCGAAAATTGAAATTTTGGGACAATTTCACCTTTTGAAAAAGCGCTGTGCGCAAATTCGAAAACCGGCGCTGGCGTTAAAGTTACGAAGAAACGGGGGAAGATCAGAAGTTTAGGGTCCAGCCCTTTTTAAAGGGCTGGCGAGAATCCAAGGAGCAGAGCTCCTTGGCAGGCGCCCACTTTCCGTACTTCCGAAGCTGACCACAGCTTTGCCACTGATAACGAAGCGTGCGCAGCACACAAAAAATAATCAAAAAAGATTTGCCGCTAACTTCGCCTTTTCGCGGTCATGTAATTTCCACCTTGACAAACAGGGGAAACGTGCTATACTTTAAAGTACAAAAATAACGCCACAAGGCGCTGTTTTTTCGGACGAATCATCACGGATGCACCCGACGGTGCAGGGGAAGGACAGAAACGGTACGCCTGCGGGGAAGGAACCTGCGGGCGTTTTTTCATACCATGGAAAGGAATATCGCGATGAAGAGGTTACATATCCGCCTTTCCGGCGGGCGGGGATACGATATCCGCATCGGCCGGGGGCTTTTGGACGAACTGGGGCCGCTGCTGCGGGAAATCTGGGGCGGGAGCCGGGTGGCGGTCGTCACCGACTCAAACGTCGCCCCCCTTTACGCGGAGCGGGCGGAAGCCTCCCTCCGGAAGGCCGGCTTTATGACGAAGCGGGCGGTCTTCCCGGCAGGGGAGAAGAGCAAGAATTTAGCTGGGCTGGAGCTGATCTACGACCAGCTTTTGTCCCCCGGCCCCTTCACCCTCACCCGCACCGACCTGATTATCGCCCTCGGCGGCGGCGTCACCGGGGATATGGCGGGGTTTGCCGCCGGGACGGTGCTGCGGGGGGTGCCTTATGTTCAGGTGCCGACCACCCTGCTCGCCCAGGTGGACTCGTCGGTCGGCGGCAAGGTGGCGGTCGACCTCAAACAGGGGAAAAACCTCGCCGGCCTCTTTTACCAGCCGAAACTGGTGCTGATCGACCCCGACACCCTCGACACCCTCCCCGACCGGGTCTTCTTCGACGGGATGGGGGAGGTGGTCAAATACGGCCTCATCCGCAAGCCCACCCTCTGGCGGCTTTTGTCGGAAGTCTCCGGCCGGGAGGCCCTCCGCCCCTTTATGGAGGAGATCCTCTACACCTGCTGCGACTGCAAGCGGGAGATCGTCGAGCATGACGAGCAGGACATCGGCGAGCGGATGCTTTTAAACTTCGGCCACACCGTCGGCCACGCTTATGAAAAGCTCGGCGGCTACGAAAAGTGGATGCACGGCGAGTCCGTCTGCTGCGGGATGTACACCATCCTCCGGGTCGGCGAACAGCACGGTTTCACCCGCCCCGGCCTCGCGGCATCCCTCCGGCAGCTTTTAACCCGCCAGGGGATGCCCTGGGACGCCGGCGCGGTGCCGGAAGAGGCCCTCACCGAGACCCTCGCCTTCGATAAAAAGGGGAGCGGCGCCACCATCCGCCCGGTCTTTGTCCGCACCCCCGGCGACAGCTTTTACGAACCGCTCCCCCGGGAGACCTTCGCCCGCTGGGTGCTGGAAGCGGGAGACACCCCCGAGATGCCGGCGGGACCCACCCCCTTCCCGCCTTTTCAGGCAGCCAGGCGGGTGCTCCCCGGGAAACTATCCGGGGAACTGGCCGTCCCCGGCTCCAAGAGCGCAGGCCACCGGACGGTGATCGCGGCGGCACTGGCGGCGGGGGAGAGCCGGATCGAGAACCTCACCCCTTCGAAGGACATCGGCGCGACCCTCCAGGCGGTGGAAGCCCTCGGCGCCAAAATCCTCTCCCGGGAGGGGGACGCCGTCACCCTCCGCGGGACCGCCGCCGCCCCTTCGGAAATCCCGGTCATCGACTGCGGCGAATCCGGTTCGACCCTGCGGTTTATGATCCCGGTGGCCCTCGCCCTGGCGGGCGGGAAACCGGTCTCCTTCACCGGCCGCGGGCGGCTGATGGAGCGGCCGCTGGAGCCTTATTTTGCCCTCTTCCGGGAGAAGAGGATTGCTTACCGCCTTGAAAACGGCTTCCTGCGCGTGCAGGGGACCCTCACCCCCGGGGAATACCGTTTGAGCGGCAAGGTCAGCTCCCAGTTTATCACCGGCCTGCTGCTGGCCCTGCCGCTGCTGCCGGGGGACGGGGAGAGCGAGATCGTCATCACCGATTCCCTCGAGTCGAAGGGGTATGTGGACATGACCCTCTCGGTCCTCCAGCAGTTCGGCGTCCAAGCGGAGAACGTGGATGGTACCTACACCCGTTTCCGGGTCCCGGCGGGCCAGCAGTACCATGCCGGGCGGTT
>DVHA01000277.1 GCA_018712425.1 Candidatus Faecivivens stercoravium
AGCAGCAAAATCTGTTTCATACGCACTCCCTGCCGCAAAAAAGCGGCACAGCCCGGGGGCCGCGCCGCTTTTTCATCATTCCTTTTCTTCTTCCTCTTCTTCCGGGGCTCCTTCGGCGTCCATCACCGGGATCTCCATCGGCTCTTCGTGGGCCGAAGTGGCGACATCCGCCTCTTCCGGGTCGGGGCAGCCTTCGCAGCTGCCGCAGAGGTCTTCGTCTTCGTCCTCTTCCGGATCGTAGTACTCATCGTCCGGCTCAAAGTCCAGCTCCTGGGCGATGGCGCTCGTTTTGCGGCGGACAAGGGCCGCAATGGCGATGGCCGCGGCCGCGATGGCGGCGACGGCTGCAATCAGCGAAATCCATACACTCTTTTTCATATAGAATAACCTTCCTTTCTCAAACGCAGGGCATAAGCCCCGCCTTACTTTGGTCAATTGCATGGGCACGGGCATTCAGATGTCCCCCGTGCAGTTAAAGATCACCGACAGCCCGCAGACAGGCGCCGTCTCACACCGGAGGATCCGTGCCCCGAGGGTCGCGGGGACCGCCCCCTGGCTTTCGAGGAAGGCGGCCTCTTCGGGGGAAAATCCCCCCTCGCTGCCGACAATCAGGCCCACCTCCCGCTCTCCGGGAGTCAGCAGTTCGGCGACCCGTTTCCCGCCCTTTTCGTAAAAGAAGAGGGTCTTTTCCGGCATAATCCCCGGCAGGTCTTTTATATCCACCAGCCCCCGCACCTCCGGCACCCGGCCGCGGCCGCTCTGCTGAGCGGCTTCAAAGGCGATCTTCTGGAGCCGCGCCCGCTTTTTCTCCATCGACTTCCCGTCCGGCCGGGAGATGCAGCGGCTGGAGAGGAAGGGCTGGATGGCGTACACCCCCAGCTCGGTCGCCTTCTGGACAATCCAGTCCATCTTATCCCCTTTCGGGAGCGCCTGGAAGAGGATGGCGCGGGTCTCCGGCTCGGTCCCGCAAAGGCTTTCGGACAATACCCGGACGGTGACGGCCTCGCCCGTTCCGGTAATTTCCGCCTCGAAGTCGGTCCCTTCCCCATCCGAGAGGGTGAGCGTCTCCCCCGCCCGCATCCGGAGGGAACGGGCGATATGGGACGAAGCATCCCGGTCAAGGGTCAGCATGCAGCCCGGCCGGGCCTCCCCCGGGGGAATGAAAAATCGCGGCATCGGGTTCTCCTTTCCGGACACTTTTCGTCCATTTACAGCCATATTGTTATTTTGACATATCGGGACGCGCAGCATGTGAACTGGCTCTAAATTTTTTTGCCGTAAAGTTTAAAATAATTACAAGTCGCACAACCGGGCGGCTTTTTGCTTACACCGCTCCAGTCAACTCCATTATACCCGAAAAAGGAAAGTTTGTACAGCGTGAAAATTTACAGAAAATAACTTTCTCTTTTTCACCGCCATGTTATAATGTGATTGAAAGCCCGGCCTTTACTGGCCGGAGCCCTGACTGTCGAAAAAATTCTTTTTGGATTATTTTTTGTTGGATTATTTTTTGGTGCTGCGCACGGTTCGTTATCCGTAGCAAAGCTGTGGTCAGCTTCGGAAGTACGGTAACGGAGCGCCTGGGAAGGGGCTCTGCCCCTTCCATTCCCGCGATTTTTTGAAAAAAATCGAGTAAAACTTTTCATTCTGCGCCCGTTTCTTCGCCACTTCAGCGCCAGCACCGGTTCCGGCGCTTCGACAGCCTCAACGTTACCTTCATGGGAAAAACCTGTTTCAGATTCAAAAAAACATCGGAGGGGAGAAAAATATGCAGTTTCAACGGGAGCCGCGCCGGGGCGGTTATCCGGGGCTGATGGACCACTGGCCGTCGGAAGGCGGCAACGTCTACATCAGCGGTTACGGTTTTATCCATCTGGACCCGGACCAGATCGAACGGCATGAAATCCGCCGCAGCGCCTCGCTGGCCGGCGGCGTGATGCTCTGCCTGACGCTCCTGCCGGCCATCTTCCTGCTGCCGGGGCAGCTGGCCGTCCGGTACCTTGCCCAGTTTATCCCGGTCGAAAGCCCCGACAGCCTGGTCCTCTGGACGGCAGTGCTGACCGAGGTGCGGAACGGCCTCTGGCAGGTGGGCAGTTATCTTGTCCCGATTCTCTTCCTGCTTCTGGCGGGCGGGCGGGACCTCCGCCGGAAGGACAACACCACCTTCTCCGCCCGGACCTTCGTCCTGAGCTTTGGCTGTGCCCTCGGGCTGTCGGCGGTGGTGGGCTGCGGCGGGGAGCTGTTTTCCTCCTTCCTTTCCGGCCTTGGCCTGATCGAGGCGGGCAGCAGCGCCGTCCCCACCGTCCCGGCCGCCCAGGCCCTGTATGTGGTCCGGGTGGCGGTTATCCTGCCGGTTTTGCAGGAACTGCTGCTGCGGGGGCTGATGCTGCGGATGCTCCGCAAATACGGCGACGCCTTTGCCCTCTTTATCACCGCCCTGATGAGCGGCCTCACCGCCGGGACCTTAAACGGTGGGCTCTGCGCTTTTGTCATGGGGCTGATGTACGGCTACCTGATGCTGCGGACCGGCCTTTTGTCCTCCGCGGCCCTGGCCCATGTCCTCTGTGCCCTCTGGCCGGCCCTCTCCCAGACGGTCGGGCGGTACCTGCCGGGATGGGCGGCCGAAGCCGCGATGCTGCTCCTGCTGGCGCTGGGGCTTGCCTCCTTCGCGCTGATCTGCCGCCGGGATGAAAACGCCTTTATCCTCTCCTCCCGGGCGCTGGATTACGGGCGGATGAGCGGCGCCGGCAAAGGGGGAGGCCTCCCCTTCCGGAAGAAGCTGGCGGTCACCTTCGGGAGCGCCTTTTTCTCGGCCGCCTCGGCCCTCTGCGTCATCCAGATCATCCAGCGGCTGTGGGTGACCTGATGGACGGGCTTAGAGCCCGGGACGAGGCGTTTATGGCCCTCGCCCTGGAAGAAGCGGAAAAAGCGGCGGCCCTCGGGGAAACGCCGGTCGGGGCGGTGATCGTCTGGGACGGGGAACGGGTGGTGGCCCGGGCCCATAACCTCCGGGAGGCCGAAAAGCGGGCGGCGGCCCACGCCGAGCTGCTGGCAATTGAGGAAGCAAACCGCGCCCTCGGCGGCTGGCGGCTGCACCGGGCGACCCTCTATGTGACGCTGGAGCCCTGCCCGATGTGCGCCGGGGCCATTATCAACGCCCGGATCCCCCGGGTGGTCTTCGGCGCCCGGGACAAAAAGGCCGGCTGCTGCGGCAGCGTCCTCGACCTTTTCCAGTACCCCTTTAACCACCGGCCGGAAGCGGTGGGCGGGGTGCTGGAGGAGGCGTGCCAGGGGCTCCTGACCGATTTCTTCACCAATCTGCGGGTTTTGCGCAAAAACAGCGGTTTTCACCGGAATAAACGGGCTTACCTTCCCCCGGAAAACAAAAATCGGTAAATTTGGCAAATAAATCTTTTAAAAGTAGTGTAAAAGTGCCCTTTTATTCACATATTTCCCGCCGGCATATGCTATAATAAAGTACGGAAACAAAGATTCATTGTTTCTAATTCAATCCCCCTCCTTTATAATTACTCCTTTTTATTTTATCTCAAAAGCCCTGCCGGTTTCCGGCAGGGCCCTTTTTTTACGATTCTCTATTAATTCTTTTCGGCCGGTTCCCGGCAGAGGGGCCGGCCAGGCAGTTTAAAATCCTGCACCCGGTCGATCAGGAAGGACGATACCGTCACCGTCACCACCGAGCAGGCGATTTTCCCCACCGGGATGTAGGTGAGCGAAAGGGCCAGCACGGTAAAGTCGGTGAAGAGGTAGGCGCGGGAGAGCCGCCAGCGGGTGACCTTCGAGATGACCAGCGCCAGCGCGTCGTCCCCGCCGCTGGAACCGCCCTGGCGGACGATCATCCCGACGCCGATCCCGACGAATACCCCGCCCAGCAGCGCCGCCGCCAGCGGATGCCCCGACAGGTCGGGCAGCATCGGCGGGAACTGTTCCCAGACCTTGTAAAAGGCCGAGACCGAAAGGGTCGACAGGACCGAAATCTTGATAAACTGCCCGCCGAGGTACTTAAACGCGAGGATGTAGCAGGCGATATCCAGAACCGGTGTGATATAGGCGGGGGAAAAGCCGGTCCAGTGGTCGACGAGCAGCATCATCCCGATGACGCCCCCCTCGGTGATGCCCACCTGGTGGTGGATATTGTGGATGCCGAAGGTCATGATCATCGCTCCCAGGAGGATCAGCAGCATCCGCCGCCAGCTGAGCCCTTCCAGCAGCCTGTCCCGCAAACGGACACCGTTTCTTTTTACCATGGAAACTCTCTCCTTGTCATTTGTTGTTCCATAAGATATAATAAAGGATATAGCAGCTATAATGTCAAGCCCTTTCCCAAGATGATGAGGAACAACCCATGGAAAATTTATTTTCAATCGGAGAAGTATCCCGCTATCAGCAGATTTCCAAACAAACCCTGATTTTCTACGACAAGATCGGCCTTTTCCGCCCGGCCTACGTCGACCCCGGGAACGGCTACCGGTATTACAGCGCCGCCCAGCTGGACTACCTGGACACCATCCTGATTATGAAAAAGATCGGCTTCTCCCTCTCGGAGATCAAAGCGCATATGCAGAGCTACAACATCGACTCCAGCCTCGCCCTCTTTAAAAAGCAGCTGGCCGTCATCGACCGGCAGATTGAGGAGCTGCGGCTGATCCGCAGCCGGGTGGAGAGCCGGTGCGAACAGATGGAGGCCTCCCAGGCCCACCGCCGGGAGGCCGACGCCGTGACCATCGAGGAGATGCCGGAGCAGTACCTGCTCGCCCTGCCGGTCGACCCGCCCTACACCCTCCGGGAAATCAGCATCGCCACCAAAAAGTGTTTTGCCGAAGGGTTCGGGGAAAAGCTGCCGGTCTTTTTCCAGTGCGGGGTAATCGTCCCGCTGGAGAAAATCCGGGAGGGCCGGTATACCGAGGCTTCCTACGCCTTCCTGCCGGTCGAGAAGGCCGAAGGGGAGGGCATCCGCCGCCTCCCGGCCGGGAAATGCGCCGTCACCTTCCACATCGGCGACTACCTTTCGATCGGCCGCTCCTACCGGCGGATTTTGGACTACTGCGGCGACCATGGGCTGGAAATCCTCTCCGACTCCTACGAGTTCTGTATCAACGACTATATCACTTCCCACGACGAAAACGAGTATATCACCAAAATCTGCTTTTACGTCCGGGAGAAGGGGTAAAGGAAAGGGCCTGCCCGGAAAACCGGACAGGCCCTTTTGGATGCTGTTGTTCTATCTTTTCTGATATAACAACATGATTTTGGAGCAATGAAGTTTTGTATCGGTCCCCTTAAGGGACCTCCTTAAGGCTCTGCCTTAAGAATCCGCAAAGTTTCACTTTGATGGACCAAAGGCTCTGCCTTTGGAATTCGCCAGGAGCCGAAGGCCCCTGGACCCAGATTTGCCAAACGCCATTCCCGCGAGACAAAGCCCAGCAGTCAGGGCGCTTCGACCCCGCGGAAAACCGGTTGTTCCGCAAACAAACGAATCAATTATTCCAAAAACGCGTCGATAATAATCTTCTCCGCTTCCTCTTCCGAAAGCCCCAGCGTCTCAAGCTTCAGCATCTGCTCGTTGTTGATCCGGCCGATCGCCGCCTCGTGGATAATCGCGGCGTCGGGGTGGTTGGCCTCAATCTCGGGGATCGACTGGACGTGAGCCTCATCCATCAGGATGGTGTCGCACTGGATATGGGCGTGGCAGAGGGCGTTGCCCTGGGCGATCGGGTGGAACATCTGACTCGAGCGGTCCTTCGCGACCGACCGGGAGATGACCTGGGCAGAGGAGCCGGCGCCATTCAGATGGATGACGACGTCGGAATCGGCCCGCTGGTCGTCGTGGGTCATCAGCCGTTCGGTGATGAGCAGTTTGGCGTTTGCCCCGAGGTTTGCCTCGGTCTTGCGGATGGTGGAGGAGACGCCCGCAATCTGGACCATCTCCATCTCGCAGGAGGACCCTTCATCCATATCGACGATGGTGGTGGGGTTTAAAACCCGCTCGCCGGTGCCGGTCCCTTCGCCGTAATGCTTCTCCACATAGCGGATATGGGCGTTTTTGCCAATCTTGAAGGAATGGATGCCGTCGTGCTCGGTGGTGTCGCAGCCGTCGTTGTGGATGCCGCAGCCGGCGATAATCGTGACGTCCGCCCCTTCGCCGATGAAGAAGTCGTTGTACACAAGGTCGTTGAGCCCCGACTGGGTCAGGACGACCGGGATATGGACCTGTTCGCCCCTGGTGCCCGGGCGGATGAAGATATCGATGCCCGGTTTATCCTTTTTCGGGACAATTTTGATGTTTTCGGTCGAGTACCGCTCGACCCCCTGGCCGTTTTCCCGCAGGTTGAACGCCCCTTCCACCTTACCGTTGATGCCGGCGATGGTCGAGAGCATCGACTGGATGACAGTATCAATCATAGGTCACAACCTCCCTTAGCCTTTCATGCAGGAATAAGAGGACATATTGATGCTCCCCAGCGTCGGGAAGACCTCCTCCCGCGGCCCGAACTCCCGGATGCCGCCGTCCTGTAAAACCATAATATCGTCTGCCAGCTGCAAAATCCGCTCCTGGTGGGAGATGATGATAACCGTCTGGTCGCCGGTCCTGCGCAGCTTGTCAAAGGTGTCGACCAGCATCGCGAAGCTCCACAGGTCGATGCCCGCCTCCGGTTCGTCGAAGATGGCGAGCTTCGGCTTGCGGGCCAACAGCGTCGCGATCTCAATCCGCTTCAGCTCCCCGCCGGAGAGGGTGGAGTCGATCTCCCGGGAGACATACTCCCGGGCGCAGAGCCCGACCCGGGAGAGGTATTCGCAGCAGGCCTCTTCCGACAGCGGCGCGCCGTACGCCAGCTCCAAAAGCCGCGAAACCTTCATCCCCTTAAACCGGGGCGGCTGCTGGAAGGCGTAGCCGATCCCCATCCGGGCCCGCTCGGTGACCGAAAGCTTGCTGATATCCTCCCCGTTCCAGAGGATCTCGCCCGCCGTCACCTTCTCCAGGCCCATAATCAGCTTGGCCAGCGTCGATTTGCCGCCGCCGTTGGGGCCGGTGATAACAGTCAGCCGCCCGTCCGGGATGGTAAAGGACAGGTCTTTGATAATTTCGGCCGTCCCATCGTTCTGGGCGACCTCGAAGGAAATGTTTTTCACTTCAAGCATGTTGTTCATCCTTTCGGTGGTTGCCCTCCGGCCGTCCGGCGGGGGCAAAGAAAATCAAAGGAATAATCCTGTAAAGTAAAGTCAGACGGGATTTCAGCCGGTGCCGGGCCATTTCCTGGCCCCCGGCTAATCCCTATCTAATTATAGGATATTTTGCCGCTTTTTGCAAGTCTTTTTTATGAACGGAACCAACTGCTAGAAAAAAAGGTTGTTTACACATTACCCGTTGTTATTTTACGCAGAATGTGGTAAAATAATACAAACAATACCCTCTGAGGAAGGAGGCGTCCGGCATGGACGGTATACAGCGGGGCGATATCCTCGCCTTTTTCCATGAACACGCAGAAGCCTTCAGCCTGTACGAACCCCTCGAAGCCCGGCTTCTGGCCTTCCCCGGGACCTCCATCCGGGTGCAGAAGACCCAGATCACCTTTTCCAACCGCCATGTCTACGCCTGCGCCTCCTTCCTGCGGGTCAGGCGGAAGGCGGAGCTGCCGGATCCCTACCTGGTCCTGACGCTCGGGATGCCCTACCCGCTGGAATCCGGCCGGGTGGCCGTGAAGACCGAGCCCTACCCCGGGCGCTGGACGACCCACATCCTCCTCAGCCGCCCGGACGAGCTGGACGAAGAACTGTTCTCCTGGGCAAAGGAAGCATACGACTTTGCCCTGAATAAATAAAGCCGTCCGCCCTGCGTGCGGCATCCCTTTAACCATTTTTGCAGAAAGGCGGAAAACCATGCAGATCCATCAATCGGCAGAAGACTATCTGGAGGCCATCCTTATCCTGAAAAACCAGAAGGGGGCGGTGCGTTCAATCGACATCGCCGTCCATATGAACTATTCCAAACCCAGCATCAGCCGGGCGGTCTCGCTCCTGCGGGAAAACGGCTACATCCTCGTCGACAAGGACGGGTACATCACCCTGACCGACGCGGGGATGGAGATTGCCTCCCGCATCTACGAACGGCACGAGCTGATCCGCAAATGGCTGATCAAAATCGGCGTGCCGGAGGAGACCGCCGCCCAGGACGCCTGCAAGATGGAGCACGACCTGAGCGTCACCACTTTCGACCGGATGAAAGAATACATCAGCCGGACTTTGGAGGAATGACCGATGGCAAAGTTTGAAAAAACCGTCAACCTCCCCCTCTCCCAGACGATCGTCAGGGTCGAAAACGCGGTGATGAACGGGAGCGCCACCGCCTCCCTCGAAGAACGGAGCGAGTTTACCGTCGGGAACGCCCGGGTTGCCATCCGGGTCTACGAGCGGTATTCGGCGTTCGGCGGAAACCGGGTCAGCATGAGCGTCACCATGGCCTCGGCCGGGGAGACGACCAAGGTGGTCGCCGTCACCTCCGGCGGCAGCCAGGCGATGTTTTTTAAGCTGAACACCGTCGGGGAGGAAAAATTCCTCGATACCCTCCGGGACGCGTTATAAAAAAACAGGAAGTGTGCAAATTGGCAGATTTTGAAAAGGCGGTCAGCCTCTCCCTCCGTGAAACGGTCTCCCGGGTGGAAAAGGCGATGGAAAGCGGCA
>DVHA01000278.1 GCA_018712425.1 Candidatus Faecivivens stercoravium
CTCCCCCGCATCATCCTCGCCATCTTAATCGGTGCCTCCCTCGCGGCGGCGGGCGCCCTCCTCCAGTCGGTCATGCGCAACCCCCTGGCCGACCCCGGCACCATCGGCGTTTCGGCCGGCGCCGGCACCGCCGCCACCACCATCCTCCTCCTCTTCCCGAACCTCACCTCGTCGGTGCCGCTGTTTGCCTTCGGGGGCGCGGCGCTGGCCTGCGTGCTGATTTACATGATGGCCTGGAAAGAGGGGGTTGACCCCACCCGGATTATCCTTTCAGGCGTTGCGATCAATTCGGTTTTAGGGGCGTATAACTCCCTTCTCCAGCTCCTCAACTCCGACAGCCTCGAAGGGGTGCTGGCCTTTATGAACGGCAGCCTCTCCGGCCGGAGCTGGTCGCAGGTCAGACTGCTGTCAGTCTACGCCTCGATCGGCCTCGTCCTCGCCTTCCTCTGCATCAAGAGCGCCAACGCCCTCCAGCTGGGGGACGAGATGGCGAAAAGCCTCGGGGTCAAGGTCAGCGGCAGCCGGGTGCTTTTATCCGGTGTCGCCGCCTTCCTCGCCGCCTCGACCGTCTCGGTCGCCGGGATGATCGGGTTTGTCGGGCTGGTTGTCCCGCACATCTCCCGGCTGCTGGTCGGCTCCGACTATAAGGCGATGCTCCCGACCAGCGTCGTCCTGGGCGCCCTGGTGCTCCTCGTCGCCGACACGGTCGGCCGCACCATCGTTCCCGGGATGGAAATCCCGGTCGGTATCGTCATGGCCGTCTGCGGCGGCCCGTTCTTCCTGTACCTGCTGAGAAAGAAGGGGAAAGTCAGTGGAAATTAACGCACAGGGCCTCGAAATCGGCTACGGCGAGTTTGTCGCCGTCGAAAACATGGACATCACCGTCAAAAAGGGCGAGATCACGACGATCATCGGCCCGAACGGCTCGGGCAAATCCACCGTTTTAAAAGCCCTCACCCGCCTGCTGAAGTACCGCAAAGGGGTGGTGCACTTAGACGAACGGGACCTTCTGACCTTCGAGTCAAAGGAACTAGCAAGACGGGTCGGGGTGCTGCCCCAGCGCCATTCCGCCCCGCCCGACTTCAAGGTCAAGGACCTGGTGGGGTACGGGCGGATGCCTTACCAGAAATGGTACAGCCGCGCGGGTGACGAGGACAAAAAGGTGATCGAGTGGGCGCTCAAAGCCACCGGCACCTGGGAACTGCGGGATAAGTCAATCAACGAGTGCTCGGGCGGCGAGTCCCAGCGGGTCTGGATCGCCACCGTCCTCACCCAGCAGCCGGAAATCCTCTTCCTCGACGAACCGACCACCTACCTCGACATCTCCCACCAGCTGGAAACCATGCGTCTGGTGCGGAAACTGAACCGCGAGTCGGGCATCGGCGTCGTCATGGTGCTGCACGACCTCAGCCAGGCGCTGGAGGTGAGCGACCGGATTGTCGTCATCAAGGACGGCCGCAAGTACAGCGAAGGCACCCCCGACGAGGTCATCACCAGCCAGATGATGCTGGAAGTCTATGGGGTCGACTGCGACATCATCCATATCCCCGGCCGCCGGGCGCCGCTGATCGCCTACCGGGAAATCTCATAAAGAGGACACAGCCGGAGAAACGGCAGTAGAGCACCGTTTTTCCGGCTGCCTCCATAATCAAAACCCCAAAATCCGGCGCTGCCACTACATTTTCGCACGGACGTGGGCCATCAGAAGTTTAGGATCAAACCCTTTTTAAAGGGCTGGCGAGAATCCAAGGAGCAGAGCTCCTTGGCAGGCTCTCACCTTCCGTACTTCCAAAGCTTTTCACGGCTTCTCCACCCGAAGCAAAGCGTGCGCAGCACCCAAAACATGATAAAAAAGAAAGGAACTCTGCAAAATATGATCGATGGAAAGGAAATCCTCTCCCGCCTGGGGAAACTGCGGGATGTGACCTGCTCGAAGGACATCGCCCAGCTGACCTACGCGATGTTCCCCGGCACCCACTGCCCGCTGATGGGGGCGGCGATGGCCGTCCGGGGGATTCAAGACGCGGTTTTGTTGGTCGTGGGGACCGACGAATGCGCCTACTACACCAAACACATGACCATCCACTCGGACGACTTCGGCGGGCTTCAGGGCCGCTGTGTCTCGGCGGTGCTGGACACCCGGGACGTCACCTTCGGCTGCAAGGCCAAACTGGACCAGGCGGTCGCCGAACTGGTGGCGGAGTACAGCCCCAAAGCGGTCTTCATCGTCACCACCTGCGTCGTCGAGATCATCGGGGACGACGCCGACGCCTTTGCCGACAGCTATTCGGAACAGTACGGCATTCCGTTTATGGCGGTCCACACTGAGCACTTTAAATGCGAAAATCACCTGCCCGGCCTCGAGCGGACAATCACCGCCTGCCTCGGCCTAATGGAAGACCGGCCGAAGACCGGCACCGTCAACCTTCTCGGCCAGCGGATGGGCAGCTTCGAGACGACCGAACTCGCCCGCGTCCTCCGGGAAGCGGGGGTGGGGATCGGGATGCAGCTCCCCTGCGGCTGCACCGTCGAGGACATCCGGGACGCCGCGTCCGCCCGGGTCAACATCGTCGTCAACGCCATCGCCCTGCCGCTGGCCGAGAAGATGCAGGAGCGGTTCGGCATCCCTTACGTCTTCTTCGACAAGTTTACCGACCCCGACCGGATCTACGCCACCTACCGCCATCTGTTTGAGGCCCTTGACATCCCGCTCCCGGCGGCGCTCGAAACCCTCTATGAGCAGGCAAAAGCGGCGGCCGAAGCATCCAAACCCGCCCTCCAGGGCGTCAGATACATCTACGGCAACACCCCCTTCGACTGCCTTGAGTTCAACCAGTTTATGGTCAGCCTCGGCATGGTCCCCCAGATCATCCAGACCGTCTCGGTCGAACCGGAACGGGACAAGGCTTACCTCACCGATATCCTCGCCAAATCCGACCCCTACGTCACCAAAACCGCCAACATCGCCCCGCTTCAGTCGGTCTACGACATCCTCCACCCGGACCTCTACCTCGGCCACGAGTACGCCGCCCGCCTCCGGAAAAAGGGGATTGCGATGGTCCGCAGCGACAAAGCCTCCTCGATGCTGGGGTTTGAAATCACCGGCTTTATCGCCGGGGAGCTGGCCCGGGCGGCGAACGAATTCCGGGAATATCAGAAGGAGGTGCGGGCATGAGCCTCACAAGATTTTTACCGACCCCCTCCGACCGGATGGGGATCCTTTGGAGCCTTCTCCCCATTGACGGCTGCGTCGTGCTGGAATACGGCCCGGCCGGCACCACCCACTTCAGCATGAGCCTCTTCGGCGAACTGGGGGAGAGCCAGCAGGACCGCCTTTTCACCACCCACATGAGCGAAGATGACGTCGTCATGGGGGATGTTTCCCGGCTGGAAAAGGCGATCGTCGAGATCGACCGTAGCTTTTCCCCAAAGGTGATCTTTGTCGTCGCCTCGTCGGTGGCGGCGGTCATCGGTACCGACATTAAGGGCGTTTGCAGCTATATGCAGGAGCAGGTCTCCGCCAAGCTCATCGCCTTTGAACAGGGCGGCTTCCGGGGGGATTATTCGGTCGGCCTGACCGAGGCCTATAAGCTGCTGGTGAAGGAGCTGCCGGTCGATGAACCGGAACCCCAGCCGGACACCGTCAACCTCATCGGCTTCTCGATGGGTTCCTACCGGGCGCTGTCCGACCGGACGGAGCTGGAACGGCTGCTGGAGGAGGCGTTCGGCTTAAAAATCGGCGCCTGCCTCTGCGGCGAGACGAGCATCGAAAAGATCGAGCAGATGGGCGGCGCGGCCTTAAACCTCGTCCTGCGGGAAGAGGGGCTCCC
>DVHA01000279.1 GCA_018712425.1 Candidatus Faecivivens stercoravium
ACGGGTTCTTCCGCTTCCGGTTCGGGGAGAACCTCTTCGATGGTGAACTGGTCGTAAGCGGCCGAGTCCCCGACCGCGACATCCACCTCGCCGGGATCCTCTTCCGGTTCGACAACCTTGACCGGGAGGCCATTTAAGGCGCTGTGGGCGACGGCGTTGGCGATGTTCGGGCGGCGGTAGACGACGCAGTCGGTGGGGATATACTGGCTGCTCCAGAAGTCGTAGAGGGCGTCAAAACCGGAGTCGTTGCTGATGATATAAAGGTGGGTATAAAGCCCGCTGGCGAGGAGGTAGCCCAGAAGGGTCGACAGCTGGAAGTCGAGGGAGTTTTTGCCGCCGCGGCGGATCTGGTAGTATTCGACATTCGCTTCGCAGGAGAGGATCTTCTGGTGCATCTCAAAGCTTAAGGTATTGGAGTTCTGGCTGTAGAGGATGACCACCTGGTCCTCCATCCCCAGCGTCTCGATACCCACAAGCCCGGCGGACTTGACATTTTCGAAATCGATTAAAAAAGCGCGCATAACATTTCCTTTCTGGCAATCATACGGAAAGCGATTTTGTCTAAGCGTTGAATATTTATTTCGCTGCCCTTAGGGCAGCGACCAAGGGTTCCCCTTGGATGGGACCAAGTTTCACTTGGATGGACCAGGACCCTAGCGGGCCCTAGACCCGCTGTTCGACGCGGCCGCATCACCCGTTCCTCACGCATGAGACCGGCCGTGGGAGGCCGGTCTTCGAAAGTTCATGGGTCGCTCGGTAGGTTTTAAAGATAACGCGACAAAAATTGCTTTCCGCAGGCAATGGATTGACGTCAATCCTCCGGGCTGTCCAGCGCTTCCCGGGCGGAATCGGGGTCCAGCCGCTCCACCTCCCGCAGCTTCCGGCTGATGGCGCGGGTCCGGGCGCCGACCAGCTTGTCGAGGTCGTCCCCCGCCAACTGGAGCCGCTTCTGGGTCGAGGCGAGCACCTCGGCAAACCGGTCGAATTCGGTCCGGACGGCGCCGAGAAGCCGCCAGACCTCCTGGGAGCGTTTACTGAGGGCGACCGAGCGGAAGCCCATCTGGAGGGCGTTTAAAAGGGCGGCCATTGTGCTGGGGCCGGCGATGCTGACGCCGTACTCCCGCTGGAGGGCCTCGACCATCCCGCGGTTCACCGCCTCGGCGTAGAGCCCTTCAAAGGGGAGGAACATCACCCCGAAGGCGGTGGTATCGGGGGGAGAGATATACTTGTCCCGGATGTCCTTCGCGAAGGATTTGAGCCTCGATTCCAGCTGGGCGCCCGCTTCCTTCACCCGGGCGGGGTCGGCGCTCTCGTAGGCGTCCTGGAGGGCCATATAGGCGTCCGCCGGGAACTTGGAGTCGACCGGCATCAGGACGGGGTGCCCCTCCTCCCCCGGCATCCTGACCGCGAACTCGACCCGGGCGGAGGAGCCGGGGACGGTGGCGGCGTTTTCCAGGTACTGCTCGGGGGCGAGGATTTCCGAGAGGAGGGCGGAAAGCTGCACCTCCCCGAGGATCCCGCGGGTCTTGACGTTGCCGAGGATCTTTTTCAGGTCCCCGACCCCGGCCGCCAGCGCCTGCATCTCGCCGAGGCCCTTGTAGACCTGTTCCAGCTGGCCGCTGACCGCCTTAAAGGACTCGCCCACCCGGCGCTCGAGGGTGGTCTGGAGCTGCTCGTCGACCGAGGCGCGGATTTTTTCGAGGCTCTCGCGGGTGTCCGCCTGCATCTGCCGGAGGGCCCGGCGCATCTCCTCCGACTGGGCCCGGAGGGCGTCGGCGGTGGAGGCCTGGGAGGCGTAGAGCTGCCGCTCCATCGCCTGCAGGCTGGACTGCTGGGCGGCGGAGGCGGTGTGCTGGTTCTGGGCGATGAGGCTGCCGAAGGTCTCGGCGGCGCGGGAGGCCTGTCTGGAAGAGGCGTCGGAGAGGGTGCCCTCCATCCGGGCAAGGGCCTCGTCCAGCAGCTCCTCAAGGTCGTCCGCCGTATCCCGGCCGGCCCGCCGGGCGGCCCGCAGCGCCATCAGGGCGGCCCAGAAACCGGCTGCCGAGAGGATGACCGAAAGGAGGACGAGGGCGAGGATCAAGCTCTCCATCGGTTATTTATGCACCCGGTCGAAACCGAAGCTCTTAAACAGCTCGGCCACCCGGGCGGAGAACTGCAGCGGGTTGCGGCAGTATTCGGCGACGCCGGGAATTTTCTCCCGGGCGGCTTTGAAGCGGGCTTCCGCTTCGGGGCTGTCCTCCCCTAAAAACCAGCACTGGCTGGACCAGCAGTCGAATTTGAGGTTTAAGTTGTATGCTTTTTCTGCCATAACGGCCTCCTTTAGATCATTTTTTGGGTGCTGCGCACCCTTCGTTATAAGCGGCAAAGCTGTGGCCAGCTTCGGAAGTACGAAAAGTGAGCGCTTGGGAAGGGGCTCTGCCCCTTCCATTCCCGCAAACCCTTTAAAAAGGGTTTGATCCTAAACTTTTGATCTTCGCACGTTTCTCTGCGATTTTAGCGCCAGCGCCGATTTTTAGGTCCCGGCAGAGGTTTTTCGCCAGAAATTACAGCTTACTCCCCTTTGTGCCGCCGAAAGAGGCGCCTTCTAGGATTTTGGTATCGAAGTCATAGTGGATTTCGGCCTCTTCCCGCTGGCGCTTGAGGGCCAGGGCGATCATCCGTTCCAGCAGCTCCGGGTACTTGACCCCCATCGGCTCCCAGAGGTAGAAGGAGAGGGAGCCGGGGATGGTGTTGATCTCGTTGATCCAGATTTCCCGGGTCAAGCTGTCCATCATAAAGTCGATGCGGGAGACGCCGTTGCAGCCGAGGGCCTTGAA
>DVHA01000280.1 GCA_018712425.1 Candidatus Faecivivens stercoravium
TCCGAAGCTGTCCACAGTTTTGCCACTGATAACGAAGCGTGCGCAGCACCCAAAAAATACTCCAAAAAGACTTTTTCGACAAGTTGAAAGCTCGGGGTTTCCGGGCTTTTTTGCTGCCTGCTAAAACCACCGGATTTTTGCTGCGGAAAACGGTTTCTGTCTAAGCATTGAATGTTTATTTCGCTGCCCTTAAGGCAGCGACCAAGGTTCCCTTGGATGGACCAGAGACTCTGTCTCTGGACTCTGCCAGGACCCTCGCGGGCCCTGGACCCGCTGCTCGACGCGGCGTGAGTTGCCCGAACCAGCCGCGTGAGACCGGCCGTGGGAGGCCGGTCTTCGGAAGTTTATTGGCCGCTCGGTGGGGTGCGACAGAAACAGATTTCTGTAAAACCCTGTCCCCGGTCTGGACAAAAAAGCGGGTATCCTGTATAATATAGAGGAAATAAGGCCGTCCGGCGGGCTGCGCGGGCGGCGGCAGAAAGGACGGCGCAGGGGTTGGAATCAGGAGAACGGTTTAAAAAAGCAGTCATCGGCGGGTTCGACAAGGCCGATGTGATGAACTATTTTGAGAAGATGCAGAAGCGCCACCGGGAAGAGACCGCTTCCCTCAAGGCGGAGGTATCGGCCCTCCGGCAGAGCGAAAGCGGCCTGCGGGACCGGTGCGGCGACCAGGCGGACACCATCGCTGAGCTGACCCGCGACCTCCAGGAGGCGCGGGAGTCGGCGGGGCGGATGGAGCAGGAACTCACCGCCCTCCGGAAAAAGGCGGAGGAACTCCAGCGGGAACTCTCCTCCCAGAAGGCGCTGGGCACCGAGCTGCAGATGAAGAAAAACGTGCTGGAGGAAAACCTCCGCAGCGAGACGGCCAAAAACGGCGAGCTGTCTGCCCAGCTCTCCGAACTGTCCGCCCGGTTTGCCGAGCGGACCGGCATTGAGATCGGCGACCTGCTGATCGAAGCGAAGGTCAGCGCCCGCAAGATCGTCGAAAAGGCGAGGGCGGACGCCGACGGGATGCGGGAGGAGATCGCCGGCCAGTGCGGAGAGGCGCGGGAGCATTTTGCCGCCCTCGGCAGCCAGCTGGAAGAGGCGGAGGGGCATTTCCGCGCCCTGTCGGAAGAGACGCTCCGCGCTTTTGAAGAGCTGCGGGAAGAAGTCGCCGGTATCCGGGCACGCCTTGTCCCGAAAGGCCCGGAACAGGAGGAAGGACAGGCATGAGACGGAAAAGCGCCCTGTGGGATAAGACCTTTTTGCTTACCCTCGTTACCTTGATGGTGCCGATGATCCTGCAAAACCTCCTGACCCTCGGCACCCAGATGATGGACTCGATTATGCTGGGACAGCTGGGGCAGAACGAGCTGTCGGCTTCTTCGCTGGCGAACCAGCCTTTTTTCATTTTCAACCTGCTGATTTTCGGCATGGCATCCGGTTCCAGCGTTTTAAACGCCCAGTTCTGGGGCAAGCGGGATATCCGCTCGATCAAGATCATCATCTCGATCTGTTTAAAGGTTGCCTTTACCGTCAGCATCCTGCTGGCGGCGGTGGTCATGCTCTTCCCCCGGGCCGTGATGGCCGTCTACACCAATGACCAGGCGGTCATTGAACTGGGGGCGCAGTATTTGCAGGTGATCGGCTGGTGCTACATCTTCCACGGGATCGCCAGCACGCTGCTGACCAGTATCCGCAGCGTCGGGATCGTCCGGGTGGCGGTTGTGGACTCGGTGTTTGCCCTCGTCTGCAATACCAGCTTGAACTATATCCTGATCTTCGGCAAGCTGGGCTTCCCGGCCCTCGGCGTGCGGGGCGCCGCGATTGCGACGGTTATCACCCGTATCGGCGAAGTGGCGATTGTCCTTACCTATCTGCTGTTCATCGATAAAAAGCTGAAGTTCCGTCCCCGGGACCTTGCGGCTTTTGAGATGGGGCTGCTGAAAAATTATTTGAAAAACGGGCTGCCGGTCGCGTTCAACGAAGTCTTCTGGTCGATCGGCGTGTCGATCCAGTCGATGATCCTGGGCCGCCTCGGGGCGGACGCCGTTTCGGCCAGCCAGATGTCCTCGATCGTCCAGCAGTTTGCCACTGTTTTTATTTTCGGCGTTGCGAATGCCGCCGCCATTATCATCGGCAATGACATCGGGGCCGGCAGGATGGAAGAGGCCAAGTCCCGGATCCGCGCGTTCCGCTGGATTGCCGTCTGGGTCGGCCTGTTAGCCGCCGGTGTGATTCTGGTCCTGTCGAGGCCGGTGGTCGGCTTTTATAACGTCCCGGAGGAGACAAAGGAGCTGGCGCTTCAAATGCTGCGGATGCTTTCCGTCATCGTCCTCTTTGTCTCCCAGACCGGCATCGGGGTCGTGGGGCTGCTGCGGGGCGGCGGAGACCCCCGGTTCGGCGTGTTTGTAGACCTGTGCGGGCTGTGGCTGTTTGCCGTGCCGGCAGCGCTTTTAGCCGCGTTTGTCTTCCATGCGCCGGTCTTGGCCGTCTACCTTTGCTCCAAGCTGGACGAGCCGGTTAAGCTGGTGATGCTCACCTGGCGGATGCGGAACGACCGCTGGATTAAGGACGTCACCACCGCCGGTGCGCCGCAGGAACTGCCGTAAGGGGGGAAATAGAATGATAAAACCGCTGGAAAACCGGAAGGAACAGGCGCTGCGGGCGATTGAGGCGCTGAAGCAGAAATACCCCGACGCCGTCTGTTCCCTCACCTATGAAAAGCCCTACGAGCTGCTGATCTCCACCCGCCTCTCGGCCCAGTGCACCGACAAGCGGGTCAACGAGGTGACGGGGGTGCTCTATGGCCGCTTCCCGACCCTCCAGTCGCTGGCGGACGCGCCCATCGAAGACCTCGAAGAGATCATCCGCCCCTGCGGCCTTTTCCACACCAAGGCCCGGGATATCAAGGCACTCTCCCGGCAGCTGATTGAAAAGTGGGGCGGAGAGCTCCCCGACACGCTGGAAGGGCTCACCTCCCTGCCCGGTATCGGCCGAAAGACCGCGAACCTCGTCCTGGGGGATGTCTTCCACAAGCCCTGCATCGTCACCGACACCCACTGCATCCGCATCTGCGGGCGGCTGGGGCTGTCGGAGGGGAAGGACCCCTATAAGGTGGAGATGCAGCTGAAAGAGGTTGTCCCGCCGATGGAGGGCGGGGACTTCTGC
>DVHA01000281.1 GCA_018712425.1 Candidatus Faecivivens stercoravium
GCACGCTTCGTTATCAGTAGCAAAGCTGTGGTCAGCTTCGGAAGTACGGGAAGTGAGTGCCTGGGAAGGGGCTCTGCCCCTTCCATTCCCGCGATTTTTTGAAAAAAATCGTGTAAAACTTTTCATTCTGCGCCCGTTTCTTTGTCACTTTAACGCCAGCGCCGATTCATACGTTTACGCCAAACTTGTTTTTGACAGTCTCAAATCCCGCTGCCTCTTACAAGACAGCGGGATTTCCCGTTATTTCGGGTCGTAGACCGCGTTTACATTAAATCCGATATGGGCCGATTTATACCGCATCACCCGGTATCCTTCGATTTTGCCGACCGGACCGGCTTTGGCGGGGACGTCGTCGGAACCGAAGTCGCCCGAGAGGATCAGCTCGTCGGCGTGCATAATCTCGAGGAGCGTCGATTTGTCCACCGGCATCCCGTGGTGTCCGGGGCAGATCCAATCGTAGGCGTCGTAGAGGGCGTAGAGCTTTTTCATGTTGCGGTAGTGGTTTTCAACCGTCCCGCCGGGGATCGGCTCCGCCTGGATGTTGATGTTGCACCAGCCGGTTTCCAGCTCGTCGCCGGTGAAGAGCATCCGGTTTTTCCGGTCGAGGATTGCGATCGACGCGGGGTTGTGGGCGCCGATCTCGTAGATTTCCAGCGGCCGCCCGGCGAAGGGGAGGATGTCCCCCTCATGGACCGGCGTGATTTCATAATCGAGGGGGTAATCCTCCTTATTGCCGTCGAAAGGCGTCTTAGCGCCTTTTTCGCCGACCGGGTTCATGTACACCTTGGGGAAATACCCGTTGCCGCCGGTGTGGTCAAAATGGGAATGGGTGTTGATGACCGCGACGACCGGTTTTTCGGTGACGCCGGTGGCGAGGATATAGTCGTGGATGTTGAGCTTGCTCATCCCGGAGTCGATCAGGACGCAGCAGTCGCCGCATTCCAGCAGGTAGCAGTCGCAGCCCCACGGGGTAGCGGGGTATTTGGTGCCGATGACCCAGGTATTCGGGCTGATCTTGCGGATATCGAAGTTGTCTTCAAAGGTATTCATGCTGACCAAAGGGGATCATCCTTTCTGTTTACGGTTTTATCACTATCTGACATAACCATTATACATAAAAGGCCGCCTCAGTTCTATCCGCAAACTGGACAGAATCGAGGCGGCCTTTTTGTACAGACAGACAAAAAGCAGAGGGCGAAGCCTCTGCTTTTAAGCCGATCTTTCCATTACGCTCTGGTAACCTTGCCGGAACGCAGGCAGCGGGTGCAGGCGTGAACACGGCAGGGCTTGCCGTTGACAATTGCCTTAACCTTCATAACGTTGGGTTTCCAGGTCCGGTTGGTCCGTCTGTGGGAGTGAGAAACACGAATCCCGAAAGCCACGTCCTTGCCGCAGAAATCACATTTTGCCATTTTTCTGCACCTCCTTCATTTTTTCACATAGCGGTACTATTATATCAGGTTTAAAAAAGAAAAGCAAGTCCTTTCGGCAAATTTTTTCGGAGAAAAGGGAATCCGGTGACGGCCGCAAACCCGCAATTCTTCACAAAAAATTTTTCCCCGGTGAACATTAAGTAAATTCACCGGCTTGCCCCTTGAAATTTACCTGTCTAATTAGTATAATACTGTTGGTACTATTTGTCAAGTCCTGATTTTATCGCGGCCGAGAGCCCGCCCTTTTTGGAGGAGAAACCCGCATGAACACCTATCTGATCCAGAACATCTACCGGTATTTAATATACGGCGTGGCGCTGCTGACCGCGCTGCCGTTTCACGAGTTCGCCCACGCCTGGACGGCGAACAAGCTGGGTGACCCGACTGCCCGCTACCAGGGGCGGCTGACCCTGAACCCGCTTAAACACCTCGACCCCATCGGCTCCATCCTGATGATCGTCTGCGGGATTGGCTGGGCACGCCCGGTGCCGATCAACCCCTATAATTTCAAAAACCCCAAGGTGGGGATGGCCATCTCTTCGCTGGCCGGGCCGGTGTCCAACCTGCTGCTGGCCTATATCTCGATGATCGGCTACAAGCTGTCGTCGATTGCCTCCTATTACGCGCCGGGCATCTTTACCAGCAACCTGATGTACATCTTCGCAACCCTCATCTCGGTCAACATCGGCCTCGCGGTCTTCAACATCATCCCGGTGCCGCCGCTGGACGGCTCGCGGATTCTAAACCTGGTGCTCCCGGAACGGATGTATTTCCAGGTTATGCGGTATGAGCGGGTGATTATGGTCATCCTGATGGTGGTGGTCTATTTCGGTTTCTTAAACCGGCCGCTTTCCATCTGCCGCAGCGTCGCCTTTGACCTCCTGGACTTCCTGACCGGCTGGATCGACATGCTCTGGAGGCTCATCGCCTGATGGAAGCACTGGCGTTCCATCTGGAAAACTTCGAGGGGCCGCTGGAGCTGCTCCTGCACCTGATCTCCCGCCATAAGATGAAGGTCACCGACATTGAGATCGGCGCCCTTCTGACCCAGTACCTCGACTATGTCGGCAGGATGCAGGAGGCAAACCTCGAGATCAGCTCGGCCTTCCTGGAAATGGCGGCCCGGCTGGTCTACATCAAGACCGTCTCCCTGCTGCCGCGGCATGAGGAGGCGGCGGAGCTGAAAAAGGAACTGGAAGGGCAGCTGATCGAGTACCAGCGGGCCAAAGAGGCGGCCAAAAACCTCGCCGCCCTCTACCAGCCGTCGGCGGTCTTTGTCCGCAGGCCGGCGCCGGTCCGTTCCGACCCGGTCTTCCGGGGGACAGCCTCTCCCAAAAAGCTGCGGGAAGCCTACATCCTCGCCTTCGGCAAGGCGGGGAGGCGGCTGCCGCCCCCGGCGGAGGCCTTTAACGGGATTGTCAACCGGCGGTTTGTCTCGGTCACCTCCCGGATCGTCTGGCTGCTGCGGCGGCTCTACCGGGACGGCCGGGCCGAGTACCAGGCCCTCTTCCAGTCGGGGGAGCGGAGTGAGCTGGTCGCGACCTTCCTGGCGGTTTTGGAGCTGGTGAAATCGGGGCGGGTGTCTGTCAGCGACGACAACCGGACGGTATTCCTCAATAAACGGCGGGAGGCAGGAGAGAGAAGATGAACTATCAGGCGGCGATTGAAGCCATTTTATTTGTCAGCGGCACACCTTTGGAGGTGGAACGGCTGGCGGCCGGCCTCGGCATCGACACGGCGGCGGCCCGGGAGCAGCTGCTCCTTTACAGCCAGAAGCTGGAGGAGGAAGACCGGGGGCTCCGGCTCCTCTTCCTCGACGACATGGTGCAGCTTTCCGCCAAGCCCCAGTTTGAACCCCAGATCATCACCGTCACCGACTTAAAGCACGCTTCGCCCCTCTCCGGCGCGGCGATGGAGGTGCTGGCGATTATTGCCTACAACCAGCCGGTGACAAAAGGGTTTATTGAGCAGGTCCGCGGCGTAGAAAGCGGAAATGTCGTCAATAATCTGGTAGAAAAAGGTTTAATTGAAGAGCATGAGCGGCTGATGGTGCCGGGCCGGCCGCTGACCTACCGGACGACGGCCAACTTCCTGCGGGCGTTCGGGCTTTCCTCCCTCGCCGACCTTCCGCCTCTGCCGGCAAACCTGGCGGAGCAGGCAGAGGGAGAGGAAACGGAAGAGGGATAAATCGGAAAGGGGGCGTTTGCGCTGGCGGTCGTCATCATGGCCGGGAAAATTCTGCTTTACACCGTCCTGGGGCTGCTGGGGCTGTTGGCCCTTTTGGTGGTGCTCATCTGCCTGGCCGATTTTACCCTCCGGGTGCGGTACTGGGACGGGGCGTTTACCGTTTCCGCCGGGGTTTGGCCGGTGACCATCCCGGTTTTTCCGGGAAAAGAGGAGCCGGGAAAGAAAACGCCCCCGCCGGGCCACCGGCGCCGGACGAAAGCGGCGCAGAAGGCAAAAAAGGAGATTGAAGCGGAGCCCGGCGACCTGAAACAGGATATAGCCGCGTTAAAAGACCTGTTTACCGCTTTTTTCCCGCCGGCGGTGGGGGTTGTCAAAGGGCTGAAAGTCCGGCGGCTCACCCTCCATATCCGGGTCGGCGGCCGGGACGCCGCCGATACCGCGATCCGGTACGGGCAGGTCAACGCCATCCTCCACGGGAGTATCGGCGCGGCGTCCAACCTGGTGAGCCTGAAAGCAAAGCATCTCGGGGTATCCTACGACTTCCTCTCCCGGGAGACCAAAACCTATCTGGAAGCCGACCTGCGGCTGCGGGGGGCGCGCATTTTATGGGGCGTCCTCTCGGGGTTTGCGCGGATGGTGAGACAGATGCTGAACAATAATGCTGCCGGAAAGGAAACGCCCGGCGAAATAACCGTTGAAAGGAACGATAACTATGGCGCAGCAGAATGAGAATGTCCAGAACCTGATGGGGGTCACGATGGACAAGGTGCGGGATATGGCCGACCCCAAGGCGATTATCGGCGACCCGATTTACACCCCCGACGGGACGATGATTATCCCGGTCAGCCGGGTGACCTACGGTTTTGCCTCCGG
>DVHA01000282.1 GCA_018712425.1 Candidatus Faecivivens stercoravium
CTCTGCCGTCATGGCCATCTTCCGCCGGAAGGGGGCAAACCTCCCCCGCACCGATTTTGCCGCCCTCTTTCTCCTGTCGGCTGCTCTCGCCCTCCTGCTCGCCGGGAACAGCCGGGAAAGCCTCCTCACCGCCCAGGGGCAGTTCGCCGGGAAGGAAGCGGTCCTCTCCGGCACCGTCTCGTCGGTCGTCCGGCGGGAGGACGGCGGGAGCAGTTTCCTCCTGAAAAATGCCTCGGTCACGGCGGACGACGGGACCGAAGGCCGGGCGGACGTCCTCTTTTACGCCGACGGGGAACTCTCCTTCGACGGCGGGGAGAGGGTGCGCCTCCGCGCGGAACTGAGTGATGAACTGACCCTCTCCCAGATCGGGATGGGGGCGGAACTGACGGCCTTCCGCCCGGAATACCTGGGCGAGGAGGGGGCCGCCTTCTGGCACCCCCTTTATGCCCTCCGGAACGATTTCCTCACCTGGGCCCAGGTGAGGGTTTACGCCGCGATGCCCCGGGAGAGCGGGAACGTCATGCTGGGGATGCTGCTGGGCAGCCGGGAACAGCTGGAAAGCGATGTCTATGCCCTTTTGCAGGGTTCCGGCCTCGTCCACATCCTCTCGGTGTCGGGGCTGCACATCGCCGTTTTCTTCTCCCTTACCCAGCTGATCCTCCGCCGGGCGGGCAAGCGGGCGGCCCTCCTCATTTCCATCCCGCTGGCGGGGCTTTATGTCTTCCTGACGGGCGCGAGCGTCCCGTCGGTGCGGTCGTTTGTGATGATCGCCTTCATGGCGCTGGCGGAGGTGCTCTTCCGCCCGAAGAATGTAAACGCCTCCCTGGGGCTGGCTGTGACCTTCTTCTGCCTTACCGGCCCGATGAGCGTCGTCCAGATGGGCACCATCCTGTCGGTTGCCGCCATCTGGTGCCTATACGCGGTCGCCCCGGCCATCCGGATGCCGGGCGGCAAAGCCTCCGGCGTCTTGCAGGGCGGGGCGGTGAGCCTCGCCGTCAGCGCCGTCACCCTCCCGGTTATGGCCATCCTCTCGGGTTATCTCCCCCTCCTCTCCCCCTTTTGCAGCATTTTGGCGCTGCCGGTGATGCCGGCGGCGCTGGCCCTGGGGGTCGGGTGCGTCCTCTTCGGCGGCAGTGCAGTCGGGAGGATTTTAGGGGCGGCAGCCGACCTGCTGGTGGAGTGGATCTTCTTTGTCTCCAAACTCGGGGACGCCGGCCCCAAAATCCCGCTGGGGAGCGAAATGGTCACCTTCGGCTGCGCCGCGGTGGCTGTCCTTCTGGTCCTCTCTGCCCTCTTTATTGGCATCCGGCAGATCTCCCGCCACAGGAGCCTCTTTGCCTCGATGGCGGCCCTTCTGCTCGCTGTTACCGGCCTTAGCGCGGTGCTCCAGCCGGACAGCGGCCTCCGGCTCGTCTCGCTGGAAGGGGTTTATATCCTCCAGGACGGCCCGCAGGCGCTGGTCATCGGCAGCGGCCGCTCGGACTACGCCGGCCAGACCGCCGCCCAGTACCTCCGGGCAAACGGCGTCACCGACTACACCCTCCTCGTTCCCGAAGGGAAAATGGCCTTCACCGGCGGGAGCTTTTCCCTCCTGACCCAGTTCCCGGCGGGCCAGCTGATTGCCGCGGGGAACGATTCCCGCCTCGCTTCCGCCCTCGCCTTTACCGAAGCCGGGACGATTGTTCCGGCGGAAGGCTGGTCGCGGTGGGCGCTCTTTGACGGCTGTGAGATGGAAATCCGACCGGGGGACGAAGGGCCCTACCTGCTGCTGACGGCGGGCGGTACCCGTCTCGTCTTACAGGACAAGGACGACCCGCGGGTCTACGGCGGCCTTTTCACCCTCTGCTATGACGAAGGGGCGGAGGCCCTTTCGGTCCCGGCTGCGGCAGAAAGCGCCTCCCTCCTCCAAAAACTCGCCGCCGGGGCGGAATGCCCCGGCTGGGGCGCGGGCTTTACCCGCCCCGACTGGACGGTTTTACTGACCGGTTCTGCATCGGAAGGGGGTGAATCGGATGCCCAGAATGAATGACGTCACCCTCCTGCGGGCGATCCGGGAACAGCCACCGACGCCGGTCTACCTGATCTACGGGAGCGAAACCTACTATTCCGGCGTCTGCCTCGACCGGCTGCTCGGAAAGCTGGTCAAAAAGGGGACCGAGAGCTTTAACCTGAGGCGGTACGACGGGGAGACGCTGGACATGACCGCTCTGCGGAACGAATGCGAGAGCCTGCCGCTGATGGCCGACTACAAATGCGTCGTCGTCACCGACCTAAACCTCGCTTCCCTTTCCGAGCCCGCCCGCAGGACCCTCGAGGGAATCCTCGACGACCCCAACCCCTCCACCGTCCTCATCTTCTACATGAAGGCCTATGAGCCCCAGCCGAAAAAGAGCGCGAAGGTCAAAAAGCTGATGGAGAAGATCGAAAAGGTGGGGGTGGTCGCTGAGATCAACCCCAAGACTCGGGGTGAGCTCAGTAAAATCCTCCGCCAGAAGTTCCAGAAGGCCGGCTGCGAAATCAGCCCCGCCTTTGCCGGCTTTATGGTCGACCGCTGCGGCTCGGGGATGGAGATGCTGCTGCAGGAGGCGGACAAGCTGATCGCCTACAAAAGGCAGGGGGAGATCACCAAAGCCGACATCGAGCTCATCACCCACAAGACCCTCGAGTCGACCGTTTATGACCTGACCCGGGCGCTGTTCGGCTCCCGGCCGGAGACCGCCTTCCAGATTTTGCAGGACCTCTTCGCCGAACGGGAAGAGCCGATGCGGATCCTCTCGGTCCTCTCCTCCTCGGTCCTCGACCTCTACCGGGCAAAGGC
>DVHA01000283.1 GCA_018712425.1 Candidatus Faecivivens stercoravium
CCGCGGGAACAGTATGACCGCCTGGGGCTGCCCTTTGACCACGAGATGACGGCCGAAGAACTGCGGGCCCAGAAGGCCTGGGTTGCGGAAAACGACCGGGCGGTGCCGGTCGAGGGCTGGGAATGGACGCCGGAGGCAAAGGAACAGTTTTTGGCGCTGGCGATGTTCACCGGGAAAGAAAAACTCCCCGAACTCTTCCGCGCTTATATGAAGGATCACCCGGCGGAGAAGGTCGGCTGCCCGGTTATCGAGGCGTTCGCGATGGCGGTCACGCCGGAGGCGTCCCACGGGCCGGTGCTGAATGTTTTGAATGTCGTCGCGAGACGGTCGTAAGAAAAAGATTGGATTCCCACACTCAGAAAGGAAATGCCTATGAAAGTCATTATGGTTACCTACGATTCCCTCAACCGCCACTTCCTCCCGAACTACGGCTGCGATTGGGTCAAGGCCCCGAACTTCGAGCGGCTGGGGAAAAGGGCCGTCACCTTCGACCACTGCTATGTCGGGTCGATGCCCTGTATGCCCGCCCGGCGGGAGCTGCACACCGGCCGCCACAACTTCCTCCACCGTTCCTGGGGGCCGGTGGAGCCTTACGACGATTCGATGCCGGAAATGCTGGCCCGGAACGGCTACCACACCCACCTCGTCTCCGACCACGGCCACTACTGGGAGGACGGCGGCTGCACCTACCACACCCGCTACACCACCTGGGACTGCAGCCGCGGCCAGGAGGGCGACCCCTGGAAGCCGATGATCAAAACCCCGCCGATGCCGGAGCACCTCGGCTCCCTCTGGCCCCAGGACTGGGCCAACCGGCAGTTTATGAAAAAGCTTTCGGACCTGCCCCAGACCAAGACCTTTGACGGCGGCGTCGAATTCCTCGACTTAAACCACGCCGAGGACAACTGGTTTCTGCATGTCGAGACCTTCGACCCCCACGAGCCCTTCTACACAATGCCTGAGTTCCAGAAGATCTATGAGGAGGAATACGACGGCCCGCAGTTCGACTGGCCGAGCTATGCCCCCGTTAAGGAGGAAGAGCGGCCCTATGTCGAGCATGTCCGGAAGACCTACGCCGCGCTGGTGACGATGTGCGACCGCTGCCTCGGGCGGATCCTCGACAAGATGGACGAGTATAACCTCTGGGAGGATACCCTGCTGATTGTCAACACCGACCACGGCTTCTTCCTCGGCGAACACGACTGGTGGGCCAAGAGCGGGTATATCCTCAATCTCGAAGAGGTCGCTCACACCCCCTGCTTTATCTATGACCCGGTGTCCAAAGCGGCCGGGCGGCGGGAAGCCCTCATCCAGACGATCGACTTTGCGCCGACGGTGCTGGACTTCTGCGGGTTCCCGATCCCGAAGGATATGGAAGGGAAGTCGCTGCTGGGGGCAGTCCGGCGGGATGAACCGGTCCACGACGCCGTCATCTACGGGGCGTTCGGCGCCCAGATCTCCGTCACCGACGGGCGGTATAAGTACATCCTGACCCCCAGGGAGGACAACTGGCCGCTTTACCAGTATACGCTGATGCCGACCCATATGCGGGCCCGGTTCCACCCGGATGAGCTGCAGGAGATGGAACTTTCGGAGCCGTTTTCCTTTACTAAAGGCGTCCGGCTGCTGAAAATCCCGGATAAGAGCTATATCGGCGGCAACATCCCCGTCTGCATGAAGAATGAAAAGACCGAGCGGGTGCTGCCCCATGCCCATACGCCGCAGGGATGGAAGACCGAGCTGTATGACCTGGAGACCGACCCCCATGAGATGCAGCCGCTGGAGGACCCGGAAGTGGAAGCCCGGATGCGGAAACTGATGGTGGAAAAGATGATTTTGGACGACGCGCCGGTGGAACAGTACACCCGGATGGGGCTGGAAGCCGAATATGCGGAAGCCGTCAAAGGCTGATATGAGATGCCCCGGGCAGGAAGGTCTGCCCGGGTTTTTCCCTGCCAAAGGAAAACCTTCTTTTTTGTCCAATCCTCCTATTGATTTTCCCTTTAAAGTCTGCTAGGATAGAAATATCATAAAGTTTTAAAACAAAGAAAGGACTGGTTTTCTATGGCACTGTTTCACGTCGGGTTTATCTCCTACACCCTCCAGCGGGAAGTGGATATGAACGTCATCATCCCCACCCCGACGATCCCCGAGTCGATGGGGCTGGGCGGCAAGACCCCCACCCATGTCCATAAAGCCCCCTTCCCGGTGCTCTACCTGCTGCACGGGTTCGGCAACAACTACTCGGTCTGGGGCCGGTATACCAACGTTGAACGGTACGCCGAGGAGCGCCAGATTGCCGTCGTGATGATTTCCGGCGAGAACAAGGGCTACCAGAACCAGGAGGGCGGCAGCGGCCGTTTCAGCAGCGGTGACCGGCATTTTGACTTCCTCTCCAAAGAGGTGCCGGAATTTGTCAAGGCGAACTTCCCGGTATCCGGCCGGCCGGAAGATACCTATATCGCCGGGCTCTCGATGGGGAGCATGGGGTCGCTGGTGCACTCGCTGACCAACCCCGAGATGTACCGGGCGGTCGGCTCCTTCTCCGGGCCGCTGATGCGGATGGATATCGACCGCAGCAAGAGCTATACCGAAGAGGAACTGGCCGGGATGGTTAATCCGCTGGCCGTCGAGCTGGTGCAGAAGGCCAAGGCGGAAGGGAAGAAGTTCCCCGATTACTACATCTCCACCGGTTTAAAGGACGGCCCCGACCGGGCGAAGGCGTTTGCCAAATTCCTTTCGGACAACGGCATTAAGGTCACGACCAACTTTGAAAAGGATTACGGCCATGAATGGCGCTGCTGGGAAGAGAATATCGAGGAGTTCCTCGACTGGCTCCCCCGGACCGACGCCTACGCCGGTTCGATGCGGCAGATTTAACGGCTGCATGGTGAGGATGATTTCTTTTTTGTCCTTCCAATAGGCAGAAGTCCGGAGCGGGAAAACCGTTTCGGATTTTTGCTGTCTTTCAAAGAGGAATAATTCCGCCTTTCCGGCGGATGCTACCAGCAGTGGTATACAATACGGAAAACATTTTTTGTCCTGTTACTTTCTAAACGCACCGAGCGGCCCATGAATGTCCGAAGACCGGCCTTCCATGGCCGGTCTCACGCGTGAGGGGCGGGCATCCCACGCCGCGTCGGGCAGCGGGTCCAGGGCCCGCGAGGGTCCTGGTCCATTGGGGTGAAACTTGGTCCCATCCAAGGGGAACCCTTAGCGAAGCGGGTCGCAATCTTTGATTGCGATTGGGATGCAAAGCATCCCTGCGCTGACCTTAAGGGCAGCGAAATCGATATTTAATTCTTAGACAAAAATGATTTCCGTGGATCTATAAGGTGGGAACAACCAATGATTTTTACCCGGGACAAAAGCTTTTACCGCTCCCTCGTGGCGCTGGCGATACCGGTCGCCCTCCAGAACCTGATTACCTTTGCCGTCACCCTCGCCGACAACCTGATGGTCGGCAAGCTGGGGGACGCGGCGGTCTCGGGCGTCTATATGGGCGGGCAGATCCAGACCTTCCTCCAGATGTTTTCCGGCGGCATTGAGGGGGCGATTTTAATCCTCGCCGCCCAGTACTGGGGGAGGCGGGACACCGGCAGCATCAAGCGGATTGTCTCGATCGGCCTGCATTTTTCGATTGTCTGCGGGCTGGTGCTGACAGCCGTCTGCATCGTCTTCCCGCGGCCGATCATCTCGATTTTTGCCAGCGACCCTTCCGTTATCGAAGAGGGGACGAACTACCTCCGGACGGTCTGTTTTTCCTATGTCTTTTTCTGCGTCACCCAGGCGCTGATTGCGGCGATGCGGAGTGTCGAGGTCGCCCGGATCGGGATGGTGGTGTCGGCGATTTCGCTGGTGGTCAACATCTGCCTCAACTGGGTGCTGATTTTCGGCCATTTCGGGTTCCCGGCCCTGGGGGTGACCGGCGCGGCCCTTGCGACCGTCTTCGCCCGGATTACCGAGACGGCGGTGATGGTTTTCTACGCCGCGAAGGTTGACAAGCGTCTTTCGCTGAAATTCCGGGACCTCCTCCACAGCGACCGGGAGCTGCGGAAGGACTTTATCCGCTACGGGGCGCCGATTATCGGCGGGAACGTCGTCTGGAGCGTCAATATGCTGGCGTCGAGCGCGATCCTCGGCCGGTTCCCCGCCAGCGTCATCACCGCCACCTCGGTCGCCAACACCCTCCATTCGCTGGCCTATGTGACGATGAACGGGATGTCCTCGGCGCTGGGCATCATCACCGGCAAGACGGTCGGGGCGGGGAAGTACGACCGGATGCGGGAGTACGCCTATACGACCCAGATCATCTTCCTGGTGCTCGGGATTGTCAGCGGGATTGCGATGTTCCTGGTAAAAGGCCCCTTTATCGGGCTATACGGCGGGATTACCGCCGAAGCGGCCGACTATTCCCGGCAGTTTATCACCGTCCTGTCGGTCACCTTTGTCGGGACCTGCTACCAGGTGCCGACTCTGTTCGGGCTGGTCAAGTCGGGCGGGGACGTCGGGTTTGTCTTTAAAAACGACACCATCTTTGTCTTCCTGGTGGTGCTGCCGTCGGCGATTATCGCCTCTTATCTCGGCGCGCCGGCCTGGGTGGTGTTTGCCTGCCTTAAGTGCGACCAGATCCTCAAGTGCTTTGTCGCCGTCGTCAAGATCAACCGGTTTAACTGGATGAAGAATTTGACACGGGATAACCGGATTGAGCAGAAGGTATAGAAAACCGTATATCCTGAGACCCCGCGCCAACCCATGGCGCGGTTTTTTTCTACCT
>DVHA01000284.1 GCA_018712425.1 Candidatus Faecivivens stercoravium
AGGGCCTTAAAGAGGTCGCGGGTCCAGCGGACCCGTTCCTTCGGCTTGTTGCCGTCGGGGCCGGAGAGGATGTAGGTCTGGGGGAGGGGGGAGCCGTCCGGCCTGGTGAAATGGGGCATTGCCGACGCGAACCGCCGGTAGAGGCTGGCGTAGTCCTCCGGCGTCATATTCCCGCCGCCGGCCCAGACCTCGTTGCCGATCCCCCACATCTCGACCCCGTAGGGCGCGTCCGACCCGTTTTCCCGGCGCATATCGGAGAGGGCGGTAGATTCTGTCCGGTTGCAGTATTCAGCCCATTCGACAGCCTCCCGGACGCTCCCCGACAGCAGGTTCAGGTTCAGCCAGGGCTTCGACCCGGTCAGGGCGCAGAGCCGCATGAACTCATCGGTACCGAAGGAGTTGTCCTCGGTGCGGTTGGTGCCGAAGTTGCCGTTAAAGATGACCGGGCGGTCTTTGCCAATCCCGTCCCGCCAGTGGTAGGTGTCGGCGAAGCAGCCGCCCGGCCAGCGGATGACCGGCGGCCGGAGGGCGGAAAGCGGCTCCAGAATGTCCTTCCGGAAGCCCTCGATATTTGGAATCGGGCTGTCCTTCCCGACCCAGAGGCCGCCGTAGATGCAGCTGCCCAGGTGCTCGATGAACTGGCTGTGGAGGGCGGGGGAGATGACGGCGCCGGTCGGCGCGCCGGTTTTGACGGTGACGGTTTTCATAGAAAGGCTCCTTTCTTTTTTGAGCATTTTTTGTTTGTATCGGTCCCCTTAAGGGACCTCCTTAAGGCTCTGCCTGTTTAGAATCCGCCAAGCTCCGCCTGGACGGGCCAAAGGCTCTGCCTTTGGAATTCGCCAGGACCCTCGCGGGCCCTGGACCCCGATTTGCCGAAGTTCGTTCCCGCGAGACGGAGCTCAGCAGGCGATGCGTTTCGGCCCCGCGGAGAGGAAATAGGGCAGCGCCTTACGGTCACGCATCCAATCTTCCGGGCGTCCATCGGCAGAACCGAAGACTGCGAGTCCCGCGAGCAGTCTCATGCGTTTGGAGCGGGTGACACGGCCGCGTCGGGCAGCGGGTCCAGGGCCCGCGAGGGTCCTGGTCCGTCCAGGCGAAGCTTGGCGAGTCCAGGCGAGGAGCCTGGTCGCTGCCATAAGGGCAGCGAAACAACAGCCATTGCTTAATACAATCAGGAAAAAGCCGCGGCAGCGTAGAAACTGCCGCGGCCGGATAAATCCGCTTATTTGACCGCCCCGAGGGAGATGCCCTTGGAGTAGTACTTCTGTAAGAAGGGGAAGAGGATGAGGATCGGCAGGATCGCGACAAAGGCGATGGCCATCTGTACGCCGGTGGTGGGGGTCCGGGCGAGGGTCTGCATCGCGTCGGAGGACATCCCCGAAGCATTGTTGGAGAGGAATTGTAAATCCGAAACCATCCGGTTTAAGAGGTTCTGGATGCCGTAGAGGTTGGTGGCCTGGGTGATGTAGTAGAGGCCGTTGTTCCAGTCGTTCCAGTAGGCGAGGCCGGAGAAGGTGCCGATGGTGACGAGGATCGGCTTGCCCAGCGGGATGACGATGCTGCGGAAGATCCGCATCTGGGACGCACCGTCGATCTGCGCCGCTTCAAAGAGCGCGTCGGGGATCGAGGTGGAGAAGTAGGTCCGCACCAGGAGGACGTTCATCGCGCTCATTAAAAGAGTGGGGATGATCTGTGCCCAGATGGTGTCCTTGATGTGGAAAGTGCCGGTCCACATCATGTAGGAGGGGATGAGGCCGCCCGAGAAGAGCATCGTGAAGAAGACGTAGAAGTTCCATGCCTTCCGCCCCGGCAGGTTTTTGAGCGAGAGCGGGTAAGCAAACAGGGCGGTGATCAGCACGTTTACAAAGGTGCCGACGACGGTGTAAAGGATGGTGTGGCCGTAGGCCGATATGATTTTATCGCCCGATTTAAAGATATAACTGTAAGCTTCGATAGAAAATTTTTCCGGAAAGAAGCCATACCCTTTGTTCAGCAGGACGTTTTCGTCTGTAATCGAAGACATAAACAGAAGCAAAAACGGCAGGATGATGAAGATCGTCCAGAGGGCCATGATGATGTTGGCGGCAATCTGGTAGCCGCGGTCTTTTTTCTTAAGCGCCATGGTTTACCCTTCCTTTCGTTAAAAGAGCGCGTTGTCCGGGCTGATCTTGCGGACCACCCAGTTGGAGAGCAGCACCAGGATAAACCCGACGACCGACTGGTAGAAGCCGGCGGCAGATGCCATGCCGACGTTGCCCAGCTTCATCAGGCCGCGGTAGACGTAGGTGTCGATTGTGTTGGTGGTCGAGTAGAGGAGGCCGGAATCCCGCGGGACCTGGTAGAAGAGGCCGAAATCCGAATAGAAGATGCGCCCGATCGACAGAAGGGTCAGGGTGATGACCGACGGGAGGATCTCCGGCAGGGTGATGTTCCAGATCTGCTGGAATTTGTTGGCGCCGTCCAGCTCGGCCGCTTCAAAGTAGGAGGCCTCGATGCCGTTGATCGAGCTGATGTAGATCAGGCACCCGTAGCCGATGCCCTTCCAGGTATTGGTGATGATCAGGATGGCAGGCCAGTATTTCGGGTCGTTGTACCACATGAGCGGGTCGAGGCCGAAGGTTGGCAGGAGCGACTTATTCACAACGCCGTACTGCATGGAAAACAGTGCGTAGACGATATAGCCGACGATGACCCAGCTCATCAGGTAGGGGAAGAGGATGGCCGACTGGTAGACCTTTTTCCCGGCCTTCCAGCTGATGTCGCAGATGAAGATCGCGAAAAGGATACCAATGACCGTGTTGAGAATGATAAAGGTGATGTTGTAGAGGATGGTGTTGCGGGTGATGACGAAGGCGTCCTTGGTCTGGAAGAGGAACTGGAAGTTCTGGAACCCGATCCAAGGGGAGGCGAGGATGCCCTTCTGG
>DVHA01000285.1 GCA_018712425.1 Candidatus Faecivivens stercoravium
CACAAACTGCCGCCAGCGGGCGAGCATCAGCGGACGCTCCACTTCCCAGGGCTGACATCCGAACAGCTTAAAAGGTTCCAGCTTCTCCCGCAGCTCGTCGTAGAGTTCGGCGGTGTAGACCAGATACCCCTTCGGCTCTTCGGTCGGTTCGACCGGCAGGAGCACCCGTTCGTCCTCCGGGAACTCCCGGTACTGTTCCGGCGTCAAAAAGGCGTAGTTTACAAGATCAGCCGGGTGCCAGAGCGCTTCGTCGGTATACAGCCGCACATCCGGGTACCACCCGCGGACCTGGGAGGAGACAAAGCGGGCGGTGGAGGTTTTGCCGGTACAGGGCACCCCTTCCAGCAGAATCAGTCTTGAAGCCATATGCATAATCCTTTCCCGCGGCCACATTTTGTCAATTTGCACGCTTTCAGCCGGCCGCGTCCATCCGAAAGCCCATTTCCCGGGAAAACGGGAAACGGGCTCCTTTTCCTGCGCGCCGGTAAGCCCCGCGCACATTTTCTATTTTATTATACCATAGCCCCCGGCTGGATACAACTGGAAAGTTGGATAAACATCGAAATTTATTTTTGTCGCCGGACATCCTCCAAGCGGCCCGCCTCCTTCCGAAGACCGGCCTCCCACGGCCGGTCTCACGCGGGTGGAGCGGGTGACACGGCCGCGGCGGGCAGCGGGTCCAGGGCCCGCGAGGGTCCTGGTCCATCCAAGTGAAACTTGGTCCCATCCAAGGGGAACCCTTGGTCGCTGCCATAAGGGCAGCGAAATTAATCTTCAATGCCCAAACAAATCTACCTCGCCGCCATTTCCTCCCCCGACAGCCAGGCGGCGACCCGCATAAACGCCTCCACCACCCAGAATTTGAGGTCATACCCCTCCTCCACCACCGCCTGTTCCGCCTCGGAATAGAGGGCGACCGCCCCTTCCGACGCCGCCGGCAGGCAGAGGGAGGGATAGAGGACACACCACCAGTTGTGCCCCTCCCCCTCCCCGATCGTTACGACGAGGGCGTCGTACCGCCCGGCCGGGAGGGTCAGCGTCCCGGCGGATGTGTCGTACCGGCGGGTGTTGAACCAGGCGGGCGCGAGGGAAACCGAGACCGGGTCATAGCTGCCGGACGCTTCCAGCGTCTTAATGGCCAGCTGCCGGAGGGCCGGGAGGCTGTCCCGGAGGATTTTCTCGGCGGCCGGTTTGGAACCGGCGGTCTCGGTCAGGGCGGCGGTCTCTTCCACCAGCGCGTCCCGCACCAGCAGCTTGCGGGCCTGGTCGGATTCCGAATCGGAGGCGGCGCGGATGTGGAGGCGGAGGGTGTCTTCATACACCGCCTCGCATCCGGCCCAGAACCGCCCGCCGCTGTAAAGCATACCGCCCAGCAGGCAGCAGAGAAGCATCGTAAGAAGCCCCGCCAAAACCGGCAGCGCCCGGTAAACCCGGCGTTTCAGGCCGGGGATGTACAGTTTCAGAGACATAAAAGACCATCCTTTCAAACAGGAAATGTTTTCCTGATAAAAGGATGGCCCAAAAATCAGATTATATACAAGTTTCCACCCATATCCCGGCAGGCACCGGCTTACAGAGGAAGGTTTCCCCGTACCGTTCGACCGCGTCCCGGGCGGCAGCCGCCGCCTTATCGGTCTCGAAGAGGCCGAAGACCGCGCTCCCTGACCCGGTCATCCGGGAAAACGCCGCCCCGGCCTCCCGCAGCGCCCGGCGGATTTCCCCGATCTCCGGCCTTGCGGCGGCCGCCTCGAGGACGTTTTCCGAGAGGGCTTCGAGGGCCGGGATATCCCCTCTGGCCATCGCGGCGATCATCCCGGCGGTGTCGGGACGGCGGGGGGCGTCCGACCGGTCGAAGGCCCGGAAGGCAGCGGGGGTGGAGATGCCGAAAGGCGGCTTGACGACGAGGTAACAGCCCCGGTCAAAAAACGGCAGAGGTGTCACCCGCTCGCCAATCCCCTCCACCCGGGCGGTGCCGCCGGTGAGGCAGAAAGGGACGTCCGCCCCGACCTTTTCGCCGATCGGGACGAGCTTCTCCCCCATCCCGGTGCCGTAGAGGCGGTCGAGGGCGACGAGCACCGCCGCCCCGTCGGCGCTGCCGCCGGCCATCCCCGCTTCCGAAGGGATCCGCTTCTCCACACGGACCCGCGCCCCGCCCGGAATCCCGGCGGCCGCGAAAAACGCCTGCGCCGCCCGGAAGGCGATATCCTGTTCCCCGTAGGGGAAGAGGCCGGGGTCGAGGGATTCCGCCTTTTCGACCGTCACCCGGTCGAAAACCGAGACCGACTGCATCACCATGTCCATCAGGTGGTAGCCGTCTTCCCGCACCCCCACGATGTCGAGGGAGAGGTTCAGTTTGCCGCAGGCGCGGAGGGTGATTCTGTCCATCAGAAACCTTCTCTCTTTTTTGGAGTATTGGATGTTTGTTTCGCTGCCCTTATGGCAGCGACCAAGGGTTCCCCTTGGATGGGACCAGAGGCTCTGCCTCTGGACTCCGCCAGGCTCCGCGCCTGGAGGCGCCAGGACTCTAGCGAGCCCTGGACCCGCTGTCCGCCGCGGCGTGAGATGCCCGCCCCACACGCATGAGACCGGCCGTGGGAGGCCGGTCTTCGGAGACGGGATTGGACGCTTGGGAGGTCGGGTGCGTAATGAAACCTTACAGCCGCAGCAGCGGGTTCTGCCGGATATCGATCACATGGATCGGGCACATTTCGTGGCAGCAGAAACAGCGGATACAGCCACCCTTATCGATCACCGCCCGGCCTTTGACAATCCGAATCGTGTGGGCGGGGCAGCTCTCGGCGCATTTGCCGCAGCCGACGCACCCCTCCCCCACCACCGGCCTGGCCGCCAGCCATTTATCGGCAACCGGTTTAAGCAGCCCCCGCAGGAACCCGGGGACGTGGCTGGAAAAGTCGGCCTCGGCGGTCTTCGGGAGAGTAAAGGGCCGGATTTCCGGCAAGGGATCCCCGATGACGTCCACCTTCCCCTTTTCCGGCAGGACGCCCCGTTCCACCGCCGCCGCAATCGTCGGCACCCGCTCCTCCGGCATCCCGATGAACTTGCAGAGGGCCCGGTCGAGCCGGTAGGGGGCCTCCGACGCAAACAGCACCCCCACTTCCCGCTTCTGCCCGGAAGAGGGGCCGTCCCCTTCCATCGCCTCAACGGCATCGCAGATGGTGATGGCGGGGGAAACCGCCTGGCAGAGGTCGACCAGCATCTGGCCGAAATCCTCTTTTTTAGGGTAGCGCCAGTGGTAATCCGGCTTGGTGAGGCCGGGGATGCAGCCGAAGAGGTTCTTGACCCCGCCGGACAGGCCGGTCATGCAGTGGGTCTTGAGCTTGCAGATGTTGATGACGAGGTCGGCTTCCGCCGCCGGCCGGATGACCGGGAAGACGAAGCTTTTGAGCGCCCCGGTGATCTCCACCTGTACCGAAGTGAAGTCGTCGTTCAGGCAGACCCCTTCCTCTTCCGCCGCCGCCTGCATCCCGGTGGCCTGGTAGATGCCCGAGAGGGCGGCGTGGTTATAGAGCCCGCCGGGGGAATCGGCGATGGTGATGTCCTGAGGGGCGATACCGCGGCTTTTCAACTGGCGGATGACCGCCCGGACGATGGCCGGGTGGGTGGTAGTCGCCTCCTCCGGCCGCCGCTTCATTAAAAGGTTCGGCTTCAGCGTCACCTTCATGCCGGGCCGCACCAGCTCCCCGAAGTTTAAGAGGGTAAACAGCCGCGCGACCGCCTCGTCGGCCTTCCGCTGGTCATAGTCCGGCAGCCGGACCGCCCCGACCGGGGCCTCGAACATCATCCCTGCCGCTCCTTTTTGAGGTCCTCGAGGAATTCGGCGATCCCCTTCGCCGCCTGGGTCAGGTGGTTGACCGAGTAGCAGTAGGAGACCCGGATATACCCGTCCCCACTCGCGCCGAAGGCGTCCCCCGGGACGACGGCGATCTTTTTCTCGTAGAGGAGCCGTTCGCAGAACTCTTCCGAACTAAGCCCGGTCGACTTGATGCAGGGGAAGACGTAGAAGGCCCCTTCCGGCTCGAAGGTGTGCAGCCCCATCTGGTTGAAGGCATCGACGATAAACCGCCGCCGGAGGTTATACTCCTCCCGCATCGCCTCGACGGTCGAGAGGCAATGCTCCATCGCCTCGACGCCGCCCCACTGGGAGGTGGTCGGCGAGCACATCAGCGCGTACTGGTGGATTTTGAGCATCTGCTTAATCGCGGGGGCGGGGCCGCAGAGGTAGCCCAGCCGCCAGCCGGTCATCGAGAAGGCCTTGGAGAAGCCGCCGACGATAACCGTCCGCTCCTTCATCCCGTCGATCTCGGCGATCGAGACATGCCGGCCGTTGTAGGTCAGTTCGGCGTAGATCTCGTCCGAGAGGATGACGATATCCGGGTGGCGGCGGAGGACCGCCGCAATTGCCTCGAGATGCTCCCGGCGCATAACGCCGCCGGTGGGGTTATTGGGGAACGGGAGGACGAGGAGTTTGGTCCGGGGGGTGATGGCCGCCTCCAGCTCCTCGGGGGTCAGCCGGAAGTTGTTTTCCTCTTTGAGCGGGATCGGCACCGGCACGCCGAAGGTCAGCTGGACGATCGGCGCGTAGGCGACATAGCTGGGCTCCGGGATCAAGACCTCGTCCCCCGGCTCGACAAACGCCCGGACGCAGAGGTCAATCCCCTCGCTGCCGCCGACGGTGACGAAGATCTCGTCCTCCGGGTGGTAGGAGAGGTTGAACCGGTTTTCCATGTACTTGGCAATCGATTTCCGCAGCTCCATCAGCCCGGAGTTGGCGGTATAGCGGGTGTTGCCCCGCTGGAGGTTGTCGATGGCGGCCTTGCGGATGGCGTAGGGGGTCTTGAAGTCCGGCTCGCCGACCCCCAGGGAGATGACCCCCTCCATTTCGTTGGCGATGTCAAAAAAGCGGCGGATGCCGGAGGGTTTCAGCTCCGCTGTCCGTTTGGCGATCAGTTTTTCAATATCCATCAGAACGACACGTTCCTCCTTTCGTCAATCCCCTGCTGCCCCATCAGGACGCCCTGTTCCTTGTAGCGGGAAAGGAGGAAGTGGGTGGCGGTGGACAGTACCCCTTCCAGCGGCGAGAGGCGCTGGGAGACGAAAAGGGCGATGTCTTTAAAGGACTTGCCCTCCACCTGCACCAGGAGGTCATACCCCCCGCTCATCAGGTAGACCGAGCGCACCTCATCGAAGTCGGCGACGGTATGGGCGATTTCCTCGAAGCCGTAGTTCAGTTTGGGGCTGACCCGGACTTCGATAAAGGCTTCGACCCGTTCGGTTTCGGGCAGTTTATCGTAATCGATGAGGGGTTTGTATCCGCGGATGACACCGTCGTGCTCATACTGGGCAATGCGGGCCGCGACGGCCTCCTCGGTTTCGCCGGTCATGACGGCGATTTGTTTCGGTTCCAGGCGGGCATTGCCGGAAAGGATCTGCAGCAGTTGGTCCATAGGGATCCCCTTTCTTTGATTCAAAGTTTTGCCCCCATCCGGGAGCCATTCAGCCGCTGAGCGGCTATACGAAAATTATTATACCATCTTTTGGGACAAAAAAAAAGCCCCGGCGGGCATTTCGGACGAATTTTTCTGTCATCAGAAAATGTAAGCGGTTTTTTTCTGCTATTTTGCACCGACCAAACCGGGATAAAATCTATTCCCAAACGGCGGAAAAACGTGTAAAATAGAGGTATCCGGATTTTTTCCGGCATCGGATTCTAGGGAGGGAAGTTTTTTTCAGCCCGACGCGGCCGTGTCACCCGCCCCGCACGCGTGAGACTGCTCGGCAAGCTCGCAGTCTTCGGAGACGGGACTGGACGCCCGGGAAGTTGGGTGCGTAATTGTTAGGTACTGCCCTATTTCCCTCTCCGCGGGGTCGAAGCGCTCTGACTGCTGGGCTCTGTCTCGCGGGAACGGCGTTCGGCAAAAATGGGTCCAGGGGCCTGCGGCTCCTGGCGGTTTCCAAAGGCAGAGCCTTTGGCCCGTCCAGGCGGAGCTTGGCGGATTCTAAACAGGCAGAGCCTTAAGGAGGTGCCTTAAGGGCACCGATACAAATATGCAATAGATAAACAATACAGAAAGGTGGATTCACTTGATAGCGGTTCTCTTATTCGCCGTCTGCCTTGTTGCCTCGACCGTCGGCGCGGTCGCGGGGTACGGCGGCGGCGTCATCATCAAACCGGTGCTGGACGCACTGGGGATTATGCCGGTCTCGACCATCAGCTTCCTGTCGGGCTGCACGGTGCTGTCGATGTCGGTGGCCTCGCTGCTCAGAAGCCGCGGGAACGGGGTGCAGCTGCGGCTGAAGACGACGACCCCGCTGGCCATCGGGGCGGCAATCGGCGGGCTTCTGGGCAAATACCTCTTCGAACTGGTCAAATCCGGGTCGGATGAGGCGGTTTTGGGGCTTGTCCAGTCCTTTTTCCTGCTGCTGACGACGGTGGGGGTCTTTGTCTACACCATTAAAAAAGACCGCCTCCCCTCCTATCAGCTGGACAACCTCCCGGTCTGCCTGCTGGTGGGGCTGGCGCTGGGGGTGGTGTCGGCTTTCCTCGGGATCGGCGGCGGGCCGTTAAATGTCGCGCTCCTCTTCTTCTTTTTCTCGATGGACGCGAAGGAAGCGGCCAAAAACTCGATCTTCATCATCCTCTTCTCCCAGACGGCGAGCTTAATCAGCGCCCTCGTCCAGGGGAGCGTGCCGGACTTTGCCTGGCCGGACCTCCTCTCGATGATGGCGGGGGGCATCGGCGGGGCGCTGCTGGGCGGGGCGCTCTCCAAGCGGATGGACAACCGGGCGGTGGAGAAGCTCTTAATGGGCCTGATGCTCGTCATCATTGGCATCAACGTCTACAACGTCATCCACTACGGGATGGCGGCGTTTTAACCCACCTTGTTTTTGAGGACGGTGTTCGGCTCCAGCCAGCCGTCGGGTGAGACCGCCCGCAGCCACATGTCATAATCCGAGCGGTTTTGGAAATAGTAGTCCCAGCTCTCATCCTCATATTCCATATGGAGATACACCCACCCGTCCCCGGCGTCGGCAACGGTAGCGGCGGCGGTGCCAACGGCGCTGGAAGCGTAAAACTCGAAGCTGTCGCCGGTCTCCCCGCCCGATTCATGGCGCTGGCCGCTGGAGTCGGTGAGCATCGAATAGAGGACGGTGCGGTTGTGGTCGGAGAGGCGGACGCGGGTGCCGTCCTCCAGCGTCGCGACCACCTGGGAGGTGGAGCCGAAGGTGTACTCGACCGCCCGGCCGTACTGCTGGTAGCGGAAATAGCTCCGGCAGGCGAAGGCGATAAACAGCACCCCCGCCGCCAGCAGGATGATGGCGAGGACGATAAAAAGGATGCTGCCGGTGTGGCGGCTTTCCGTTTTCTGGGGCATTTCAAACATCAAAAGTCCTCCTTTGGGCTGCAATATAAAAAGTTCTGGTAACAATAACAATACTTTGAGCATTAAATATTTATTTCGCTGCCCTTAAGGCAGCGACCAAGGGTTCCCCTTGGATGGGACCAAGTTTCACTTGGATGGACCAGGACCCTCGCGGGCCCTGGACCCGCTGTTCGACGCGGCCGTGTCTCCCGCTCCCCCGTGTGTGAGACCGTTCGTCAAGCGAACGGTCTTCGGGACGTTGACTGGACGTTTGGAAAGTTTATATTGTTAATAAAACAATATAACATCTGTCCGGCGCGTCCCCTTCCTGTCTTTCCATTATTCCCCAGTCTAAATCCCCCGGCCCAGGCAAAAATACCAATGGGAAATTTTGCGGGCCGGGGGATTTTTATCTTCCGCCCGCCGGAAGGGGATAATTTTATTGAAAAAATATACTGATCGTATAAACCGGCGGCTGGTGGCGGTATTCGCGGCCTTTTGCGTCGGGATGGCGGGGTTATCAGTGCGGCTGTATTCTCTCACCACTTCCGACGGGCTGATGCAGACCGCCCAGTCCCAGCGGGTGTATACCTTGCAGGTATTAGATGAGCGGGGGATGATCTACGACTGCGGGATGCAGCCGCTGGTGGCCGAGGGGGAGCGCTATCTTTCGGCGGTCTACCCCACCCCTGGCAACCAACAGGCGGTGCTGGACGCCGTCCCGGAGGAGCGGCGGGAGGCTGTGGCGGAACTTCTGGAGACCGGGCGGCCGTTTACCCTCGAGACCGACCGGCCGGTTGAAGCGGAGATGGTCTACTGCTTCCAGGCGGCCGACCGGTATGCGGAAGCGCAGACGGCGGCCCACCTGATCGGGTATCTCGACTACGAAGGGAACGGGGTCACCGGCATTGAGGCGGCCTGCGACGAATTCCTGTCGGCCCACGGCCGGGAGGTGGAGGTGTCGGCGACGCTGAACGCTTTGCAGCAGGTGATCCCGGGGCTGGAGCCGGAGGTGCGGATGAGCGAGGATGCCGGGGCCGGGGTAGTGCTGACCATCGATAAAGAGATTCAGCAATGTGTCGAGACAATCGGCGGGGAGATGCTGGAAAAGGGGGCGATCGTCGTGTTAAACCCCTATTCCGGCCAGATCAAGGCGGCTGCCAGCTTTCCCGCCTATTCCCCCCTCTACCTGGAAGAGGCGGTGGCGGACGCGGAAAATTCACCGATGATCAACCGGGCTTTCCTCCCCTACAGCGTCGGGTCGACCTTTAAGGTGGTGACGGCGGCGGCGGCGCTGGAAACGCTGGGGAGTGAATACTGCCTGACGAGGGAATACGAATGCGTCGGGTATATCGACGTCCTGGACCAGCGGTTCCACTGCCATGACCGGGCGGGGCATGGGGAGCTGGACCTGTTCGGGGCGGTGAAGGAGTCCTGCAACCCGTGGTTTATCGGGCTGGGGTTGGAGACGGGCGGGGAGGCATTGCTCCGGAAGACCGTCCAGTTTGGGTTCGGGGAAGAAATCCGATTGGCCGACGGGATTACCGTCCAGGGGGGCAGCATCCCGGCGGCATCCGACCTCATCAACCCGGCGGCGGTGGCCAACCTCAGCTTCGGGCAGGGGAACCTGTCGGCCTCGCCGGTGCAGATCGCCCGGATGATGGCGGCGGTGGTCAACGGCGGGGAGCTGGTGGCGCCGACGCTGGTGGTGGGGACGACGCTGGACGGGGAGTCGATCGACGTCCTCCCCCGGCCGGTCGGGGAAAAGGTGATGAAGGAATCGACCGCCCGGCAGCTGCAGCTGCTGCTTTCCTACGCGGTGATGGCGGACGACTCTTCCGGCGCGCTGCCGGAGACGGTGACGGCCGGCGGCAAGACGGCGACCGCCCAGACCGGGCGGTTTGACGAAGAGGGGGACGAGCTGGAAGAGGGGTGGTTTGCCGGATTTTTCCCGGCGGAGGACCCAAGGTATGTGGTGGTGGTGCTGGCGGAGAACGAGGGGTTCGGCAACAGCACGGCGGCGCCGGTGTTCGCGGCGGTGGCGGACGGGATTGCGGCGCTGGGAAAATAAGGGATTGCGGGGGCTGCCGGAAAAGCGGCCCCCGTTTTGTGCTTTATAAGGATATCTATGGTTCAGGATTTCTG
>DVHA01000286.1 GCA_018712425.1 Candidatus Faecivivens stercoravium
AATTTTCCAGTTTCTATTATAGCATAAATGGCGGGGAAGGGGAAGGAGAAGTTTTGGTTTGGGATCGTTTCCCTCCCCTAGCATCTCCGGAAAACGATAATAATCCCTCTGAATTTTGATAGAAAGTTTCAAAACTACCTGCTATACTGGTATAGACCATTTAACCATTTAGTAGATCGATCTACCCGGTTGATCCTGACCGGATTCAATCAGAAAGGACCAATAGAATATGAAAAAGAAAAGAGCTTTAAGCCTTTTGGGCGTACTTTTGATTACAGCTTCCCTGGCTTCCTGCGGCGGGCCTTCTTCCCAGGACGGAAGCCCCACCGATACAGCTTCCGATCCTTCCGGGGCCTCTGCATCCGGGACGTCGGAGCCGGCCGAGTGGGCCCCAAACTTCGACGAAGAGCCCTACACCGTCCATTTCCAGTACCTGGTTGGCGCTGAACAACCCGGCCAGGCCGCTGTTGACGCGGCGGTCAATGAGCTTGCCCTTAAGGAACTGAATATGAACGTTGAGCTGATTCCCCAGACCGGCGGCACCTGGGCACAGACCCTTTCGATGTCGCTGGCGGCCAACGAGCCGATGGACCTGTTTGCCGGCGGTTCGGACAGCTTTGGTACATTCATCGAGTCGGGCTATATCCTTGACTGGTCGCCTTATCTTCAGTATCTGCCGGATGTTGTGGAGACGCTGGGAGAGGATATCAATGCCGGCTATGTCGATGATTTTCTGGTTGGCTTTACCCAGATGAAGGAGCGCGGCTACCAGCCCGGCCTGATTGCCCGCAAGGACATTATGGATGAGCTGGGTTACAGCCCTGAAGATTTCCATGTTACCATTTCGGATCGTTCCAGCTATGACAAATTGACCGAGCTGTTTGCCGCTGTCCAGGCAGCATACCCGGATATGCTGGTACTTGGCGGCCCTTCCACGCCCGCGACGTATGGCGTTGACCTTGCCGACTGCCTCGGCAACAACTTCGGGATGCTGGATGATTTTGGACAGAGCACCGAGATCATCAACTATTTTGAAACCGACAATTTCCGTTTCCTCTGCGAGCTTTCCCGCGACTGGTTCCTGTCCGGCTACCTGTCGGCAGATGCCGCGACGACTACCGACTGGGGTACGGTCCTGGTCAAGGCGGGCAACTGCTTTGGCTATTTCACCCGTATCAAGCCCAACGCGGACGTTGAGGTCAAATCTCAGACGGGCTATGAAGTTTATACCATTCCGGTTTCCGATACAGTCGTTACCTCCTCCTTCTCGGTTAACGCAATGGTTTATATGCTGGCCAATGCTTCTGAAGACCCGGCAAAGGCAGCCGCTTTCTACAACTGGGCGTTTGCCAGCCAGGAATTTGAAGACCTGATCAACTGGGGCGTAAAAGGCGTTGACTGGGTTGAGAACGAAGAGGGTCTCGCCACCTATCCGGAAGGGGTCGACGTCACCACTGTCTCTTACCACAACGACTTCGGTTATGCCTATCCCAACCAGTTTGCCGGCCACGCCTGGGAAGGAAACGACCCGGATATTTGGGAGCAGTATAAAGAATATAACGCCTCCCTCCTCCGCTCGAAGGCTTTTGGTTTTAACTTTGACTCTACCGTTGTGGCCAATGAGATTTCCGCCTGCAATGCGGTTTTTGACCAGTATGATAACGATATCTTTACCGGTTCGATTGATATCGCGGAAGGTATTGATGCGATGAACCAGGGCCTGTATAATGCCGGCCTGCAGACCATCATGGACGAAAAGCAGCGCCAGCTGGATGAATGGCTGGCGGAACAGGAAGGATAAGCCTCTATTCTCCAATCGTAAAGGAAAAAGCCTGTGGTTTTCCACAGGCTTTCAGTTTGTCGAAAAAGTCTTTTTTGAGCATTTTTTGGGTGCTGCGCACGCTTCGTTATCAGTGGCAAAGCCGTGGTCAGCTTCGGAAGTATGGAAAGTGAGCGCCTGGGAAAGGGCTCTGCCCTCTCCACTCCCGCGATTTTTTGAAAAAAAAACGAGTAAAACTTTTCATTCTGCGCCCGTTTCTTTGTCACTTTAACGCCAGCGCCGAATGGGCCGCCTGCGGAGCAAAATCTTTTAGGGATTTGGAAATAAGAGAGGTTTTTTAAATATGTCCGGAAATCAACAAAAACACCTCCGGAATTTGATAGCAATTCCGTTTTTGCCGTGATATAATATATCCTATAAGTTGCGCATAAAGTGCAACGATATTGCACGGAATAGCTAAATTGCCGGGCGCGGTCCCGGAAGTGCACCATCTAAGGAGGCAAAACGACATGAAAAAACGAGTCCTTTGCAGCATTCTCGCGGCATCGATGGCAGCGGCGGCCCTTGTATCCTGCTCGAGCGGCGGCGAGAGTTCCACCGCTTCTACGGACAGCAGCACCTCCGCTTCGGACAGCACGGCGTCTGCCGAGAGCGGTTCGTCTGAGGAATCGTCTGAGACGGCGGCCTGGACCCCGAATTTTGACGAAGAGCCCTACACCGTCCACTTCCAGTACTGTGTCGCCGCTGAAGGCACCGGCCTGGATGGCGTACAGGAAGCCGTAAACGAGCTGGCTCTGGAAGAAATCAACATGCAGGTCGACCTGATCCCCCAGACGATGGGTACCTGGACGCAGAACCTGTCGATGATGCTGGCGGCCAATGAGCCCCTTGACCTCTTCCTCAATGGTTCCGGCAACTTCGGCACCTTTATCGAATCCGGGTATATGCTGGACTGGAACGACTATCTGCAATATGTCCCGGACGTCCTCGAGGGAATGGGCGAGGACGCCTATTCGGCCAACGTTGGCGGCTTCCTTGCCGGTTTCTCCCAGATGAAGGAGCGCGGCTATCAGGGCGGTCTGGTTGCCCGGAAGGACATCATGGATGAACTGGGGCTGTCTCCCGACGATTTCACTGTTGATATTAACGATATCGATTCCTTCCAGCAGTTGGATGACCTGTTTGCCGCAGTGAAAGAAGCGCATCCGGATATGGTTGCGGTGGGCGGTTCTGGTGTTGCGTCTTTTGGCGGCAACTTTGCCGACAACCTGGGCGACAACTTCGGTATGCTGCTGAATTATGGCCAGGATCTGGAAGTTGTGAACTACTTCGAGACCGACCAGTACCGCGACCTGTGCGAGATTGCCAGACGCTGGTTCCAGGCCGGCTTTGAATCGGCTGACGCGGCTACCACCACCGATTCGGGCGAAACGCTGATGAAGGCCGGCAACCTGTTCTCCTACTTGACCAACGTCAAACCCAATACCGATGTTGAAAAACTGGCGCAGACGGGTTATGAAGTATACGTTATCCCGATCCAGCAGGAGGTTATGACCACTTCGATGTCGATCAACGCGATCGTTTACTCGCTCGCTAACGCTTCTGAAGACCCGGTGAAGGCTGCTGCCTTCTACAACTGGTGCTACCAGAGCGGGGAGTTCCAGGATCTGATCAACTGGGGCGTTGAAGGGGTTGACTGGGAAGAGAAGGAAGACGGTACCGCCGGTTATCCGGAAGGGGTTGACGCTTCCAGCGTCTCTTATCATCAGGACTTCGGATGGGCCTATCCCAATCAGTTCGCCGGCCATCCGTGGGAAGGCAACGATGTCGATGTTTGGGAACAGTATGAAGAGTATAACGCCGGCCTGCTGCGGTCTAAAGCATATGGCTTTACCTATGATTCGACCCCGGTCGCGAACGAGCTCGCCGCCTGCACGTCGGTTTACGACCAGTATGACAACGATCTGAACTTCGGCACGATTGATACCGAATCCGGTATCCAGCAGCTGAACGACGCTCTTTACGGCGCCGGCCTCCAAACGATTATGGATGAAAAACAGACCCAGCTGGATGCCTGGCTGGCTGAGAACGGCGAAGGCGCCGAAGGATAATTTCCTGTATCCATTTTTTTCAGCATCTATATAGCAAAACCCCCGGAAAGGTAAAACCTTCCGGGGGCTTTGTATGTTATTCTGCTTCCGGCGCAATGCCGAAGGCGGTGAAGTTGAGAAGCGCCGGACGGATGCCCTTCGGCCAGCCCAGCAGCCGCATCCGCAGCCGGATGGCCCGTTTGGTCTCAAAGGTACGGTAATCGACCGCAAGGTCGGTTTCGTTCTCCGACGCGTTAACCAGCGTAAACCAGTCGTCCCCCATCGCCGAGGCGTTCCCCTCGATGACATACCGGTAAGGCCCGGGGACGATCCCGCCGTCGAGGAAGAGCCCTGTGTCCTTCCACATCAGCCGGACGGCCGAGACGTTGTAGGGGGCCTGTAAGAGCACCTCAATCGTGGGGGCCTTGTCCGATTCCTCCGGCTCCCACCAGGTGTGCATCGCCTCGTCGAAGGCGTAGAGGGTCCGGTGGCCGGACTTGTAGGAGCTGCATTTACTGGGCTTGAAGAGGGTCAGCGGGACAAGCCCCGCCTCGTTGCCCTTGCCGGGCTCGTCGAGGACGCCGGGGTTATACTGGGGCACTTCGCAGCCGGTGCGGGCGTGCAGTGTCCCGTCGGGGAGGATTTCCACCGGGTCCATGCCGATCCGGCGCTCAAAATTGTGGTCGACGCAGACCGGGATGGTGTAGAAGCACCAGAGGGTATCCTTCGGCCCTCTGACGATCGAGCCGTGGCCGCCGCCCCGGACAAACCCCTGCCGCGAGCGGGAGAAGGGGCTCCCTTCCATCAGGGTGAAGTCCCCCAGCGGGCTGTCGGAGATGTAGGCGCCCATGGCGTAGTTGTAGTATTCGGTGCCGGAGCAGGAATAGGTGAGGTAGTAGCGGCCGTTCAGTTTCACCATCCAGCTGCCTTCGATGAAGCCCTTTTTCCAGTCCTCGTTGTTGCCGCCGAACCGCTCCCACCAGTGGTGGGGGTCAAATCGGAAGAGGAGTTTGGGGAAGGTTTTGAGATGGTTCGGGTTTTCCGGGTCCATTTCCGCCCCGAAGATCGAGACGCCGAGGCCGAAGTAGAGGTAGCAGCGGTTGTCGTCGTCCTTAAAGATCATGACGTCGCCGACTTCCATCTCCCGGCCGTCCGGCAGCGTCCATTCGCCCACCTTCTCCCAGGGCCCGAGGGGGGAATCCGAGACGAAGAGGGGGGTGCGGTTGGCGGCGGCGTAGAACTTTCCGTTCCACTTTTCGACGGTCGGGGCCATCGGGGCGGAAATCGGCAGCCAGGTCTCGTCGTAGTGAGGGGTCCAGTGGACGAGGTCGTCGGAATCGTAGACCATCCCGGAAGTGACATAGAGGTAGTACCGCCCGTCAAAGCAGTAGCAGCTGGGGTCGGCGGTCGCCCGGACGTCATTCTCCGGCACGCAGCCGTAGCCGGGGGAGAAGACCCCCTCCATCGGGGCAATCTCCGCTTCCGGGACGCCGCTTTCCCGCATCAGGTCGGCTTCGGACACCAGTTTTTTGTCCCCGCGGCCCCAGTCGGACAGCTTGCGGACGCTTTTGACCTCCAGGCAGGGGTAGTCGGGCAGGACAATCGGGTTTATGTAGGTGTTCTGGATGGATTTTTCCGTTTGGATGTTCATGGTATGGCTCCTTTCGGCACGGGCCCGGGCACGGACGCCGGAACCCATTACTTTTTCTTTATTGTATGATATTTCCCGGCGAAATGCAAGAAATTTTAGCAAAAGAGTCGGTTTTGGAACAATCGGGGACGGGAAAGTGACAGGGACCGCCCGAAAGGACCGTAGTTCCATCGGATATGCTTTCGCGGATAAAAATGTCCGGAAAGGGATGGGAAGTTTCCCACCGGCTTTCCGGACTGGTTTTCGGTTATTGATACTGGCTTAAGTCGTCCCAGTCGATTTCATCTTCCGGGATAAAGCCGCTTGTTTCCGCCTCCTGCATCTGTGCGGCCTCTTCCGGCGTTACTTTTGTAAAGTCAGGATCCCAGGCCAGTACCAGCTTTTTGACAAACTCGCGGGCGAACTGCTGGTCGCTCTCCGGGAGCATATCGACCATCCGCGCAATATCCATCGCAATAGCAGACATTTATATCCCTCCTTACTTATAGATATCTCCACGATTTCCAATGTCAATGATATAAAGAATTTCCACCTCGTAGTTTGCATCTATTCGATAGATGATTCTCCAGGAACCCACGCGCAGACGCTTTCTGCCGTCATTGTATCCCTTCATTTCCTTAATATCACCTTCAGGCGGAATGTGGGTTAATCCCTGAATAGCTAATCGAATTCTTCCAACAGATTTTTTATCTAACTTTGCAAGGAATTTAAGGGAACTCTTCGAATAAAGAATATCCACGTTTAACATTCTTCCTTTCGGCATTGTTATTATAACCAAATTGGGGAGTTCCCATATATTTATTATACTCCATTAAATTAAGATATGTCAAGTCAGAAACCCGCCTCACCGCGGAAAAGAGCTGGTTGAAAACGCCCTTTTCATTTTACGAAAAACATTCGCCTCCCTCTTGTCATATCTTGGCAAAAAATGTATAATAACCATCAAGGACACAATAGCTGTAAACGATTACAAAAATGATTCTTTCTAAGGAGGGGATATTATGGCGTCACTTCTGCTCGCCATCATCTATCTCGCATTCATCAGCCTTGGCCTCCCGGACGGGCTTCTGGGGGCCGCCTGGCCCAGCATGTACCCCCAGATGGGGGTCTCGGTCGGGAGCGCCGGCATCGTCTCGATGACGATTGCCGCCTGCACCGTCATTTCCAGTCTCATGAGCGAACGGGTCATCCGCCGGTTCGGCACCGGCAAGGTGGCCGCCGTCAGCACGCTGATGACGGCGTTGGGGCTGTTCGGGTTCTCGTTCAGCAGCCAGTTCTGGATGCTCCTTGTCTTCGCGCTGCCCTACGGCCTCGGGGCCGGGAGCATTGACGCGGCGCTCAACAACTACGTCGCCCTCCACTACGAGGCCCGGCATATGAGCTGGCTCCACTGTTTCTGGGGGCTGGGGGCCTCGATTGGGCCGTACATCATGGGGTTTGCGCTTCAGGGCGGCAGCGGCAGCTGGCCGCTCGGGTACCAGATCATCGGCGGCATCCAGGCGGTTCTGACCGCTTTCCTCTTTTTCTCGCTGCCGCTGTGGAAAAAGGATATTGCGGCCGAATCGGACGGCAACCCGCCGGTCCACCTCTCGCTCCGGGAGATTTTCGCGATTTCGGGGGCAAAACAGCTCTTTATCGCCTTCTTCTGCTACTCGGCCATCGAGACCGGCACCGGCCTCTGGGCGGCCAGCTATATGGTCCAGTACCGCGGCATCTCGGAGAGCGACGCGGCCTCCTGGGCGGCGCTTTTCTACTTCGGGGTCATGCTCGGCCGGGGGATCAGCGGTTTTGTCACCGGCAAGCTCGGCGACCGGAAGATGATCCGGATCGGGCAGATTGTCATCCTCGCCGGCATCCTGCTGCTGGCCATCCCGGGGCCGGCGATGCTCGTCTGCGCGGGGCTGCTGGTCATCGGGCTGGGCTGCGCGCCGGTCTACCCCAGCATCATCCATTCGACCCCCGACAACTTCGGGCGGGAAACCAGCCAGTCGATCGTCGGCGTCGAGATGGCCTGCGCCTACTGCGGCACCACCTTTATGCCGCCGCTGATCGGCCTGGTCACCAGCCGGATCAGCATGGCGCTCTATCCCTTCGCCCTCCTCTTCTTCCTCATCCTGATGCTCGTCATGTGCGAGTGGCTGTTTAAGGTGAAGAACCGGGAAAAGGCCGCGATGCAGAAATAAACGAAAACGGACTTTCCGGAGAGGAGGGCGGCGCTGCCCGCACCTTTCCGGAAAGTTCTTCTATTTGTCATACTTTTTTCAGGAAAGGGGATGTACAAAAGTTTGAAATGGCGGTATAATAAAAATAGAGGGGGAGGAAACCGCCGCCTCCCGCTTAAAATAAAAAAAACACTTGCCAAACCCGGAAAAATAGTGTATAATAGTTTCGCTATCATAAAAAGCAAGCAGCTGGAGCGTGCAGCCGGACATACGGAGGTACGGGTCCTGCGCGATGGGACACCGTGAACCATGTCAGGCGGGGAACCGAGCAGCATTAAGCGGACCGCCTCATGTGACGCAGTAAAGCCTTT
>DVHA01000287.1 GCA_018712425.1 Candidatus Faecivivens stercoravium
ACAGGGCTTTATGCAGACCGGCTGGGTCGAATTTGCCGAAGGCTGGCGCTACTTCGCCGAGGACGGCAAAATGGCCACCGGCTGGCTGCAAATCGGGAACGCCTGGTACTATTTAGACCCCGAAACCGGCATTATGTTTGACGACGGCCTCCACACCATCGGCAAATCCACCTACTACTTCTACGACTGGGGCGGGATGGCCTCCGACTGGTGGTATGAAGACGAGGCGGGGGACTGGTACTTCTTTGGCGGCTCCGGCGCGATGAAGGCCGCCCAGTGGCTCGAGTGGAAAGGGGACTGGTACTACCTCACCGAGTCCGGCAGAATGGCAGTGGATACCGAAATCGGCGGGTACTATGTAAACGCATCCGGCGTCTGGGCCGGATAATCCCGCCGTTTAACCGGCGCAAAAGGCTCCTTCTTTTGAAGGGGCCTTTTAAACTGCCCGGCATTTTTGGAAAATCCGGCCGCGGCATAGCCGGGAAACACCTTTTGGCAAAATGGCACATTTTTTTCCCACCTGTCAGGAAGATGTGAACCAGTCAGCAAAAAACAAATTCGGAGCTTTTCATTTGGTCCCGGGTATGATATAATAAGCAGTAGAACCCGGTGCGGGAACCGCCGCCCGGGGGCCGGAAAAATACGCCTGTATGCTGGTGTACGAAAGGATGCTGCCTTATGAGAAAAACCAAAATCGTATGTACCATCGGCCCCGCTTGTGCCAATGAAGAGACCCTCACCCGGATGTGCCTGGCCGGGATGAACGTCGCGCGGCTCAACTTCTCCCACGGCACCCACGAGGCCCACAAGGAGAACATCGAGCTGATCAAGAAGGTCCGGGAAAAGCTCCATCTCCCGATCGCCATCATGCTCGACACCAAAGGCCCCGAGTACCGCATCAAGACCTTTAAGGAAGGCAAGATCTTCTTAAGCGAAGGCGATACTTTCATCTTCACCACCGACGAGGTCGAGGGCGACCAGGAGCGGGTCTCGGTCAGCTACAAAGGCATGGCCCGGGAGCTCCAGCCCGGCGACCAGATCCTTTTAAACAACGGCCTTCTGACCTTTGAGGTCCGGGAGACCCGCGGCAACGACGTCATCACCGAGGTGCTGGTCGGCGGCGAGCTCTCCGACCGCAAGAGCATGGCCTTCCCCGGCAAGGTCTTAAAGCAGGTCTACCTCTCCGAACAGGATAAGGCCGACATCAAGTTCGGCGTCGAGAACGACGTCGACTTCATCGCCTGCTCCTTCGTCTCGATCGCCCAGGATGTCATCGACGTCAAGAATTACCTCGATGAGCTGGGCGCCGACGACATCGACCTCATCTGCAAGATCGAAAACCGCTCCGGCGTCGAAAACATCGAGGAGATCTGCGCCAACTGCGACGGCATCCTGATCGGCCGCGGCGACATGGGCGTCGAGATCCCCTACGAAGAGGTCCCCGCCATCCAGAAGCACCTGATTTCCCAGTGCCGGATGCTGGGCAAGCGGGTCATCACCGCCACCGAGATGCTCGAGTCGATGACCCACAACATCCGCCCGACCCGTGCCGAAATCTCCGACGTCGCCAACGCCGTCTACGACGGCACCAGCGCGATCATGCTTTCGGGTGAGACCGCCGCCGGCGACCACCCGGTCGAGGCCCTCGAGGCGATGGCCAAGATCGCCCGGGAGACCGAGCACCGGATCGATTACACCACCCGTTTCCACAACAACTCCTTCAAAATCCGCAACACCGTCGACGCGATTTCCCACGCCGTCTGCGGCATGGCGATCGACATCGAAGCCCAGGGGATCGCGGTCTGCTCGCTTTCGGGCAAGACCGTCCGGATGGTCTCCCGGTTCCGTTCGCCGATGCCGATCCTGGGGCTGACCACCAGCGAAAAGACCTGGCGGAAGCTGGGCATGTCCTGGGGCGTCACCCCGGTCATGGTCGAGTGGTACAATTCGACCGACGTCCTCTTCTACGAGGCGACCAAGGAAGCAAAACGGGTCCTCAGCCTGAAGCCCGGCGACAAGGTCGTCATCACCGGCGGCATGACCAACGGTGTCTCCGGCAACACCAACCTGATCAAGATCGAGACGATTGGGTAATTTTTCCGGCAAGTCCCCGCAGCGGCGCAGAGCTGCTGCGGGGACTTGCCGGTATTATGTACTTTTAGTAGCAAAATGGCTGTTTATAAAACGCTTGATTTGGAGGATGCGGAAAAGCCAATCCTCTCATGACAGGCAGCTGGGAGCATAAATATGGATTTTATAGAAATTAAATCAGAATTCCTTAATGATCTCATGGCGTTACAGAAGGCGTACAAAGCGGAAATTGGTGAATGCGCGCCTACAAGCGCCGAACTTGAGAGTTTGAAAAGCGCAATCGAAAAGGAACAGATACATTTTTATGGATGTATATGCGATCACGCACTCATAGCCTGTTGTTCGATATGTTATACATACTCGACTTTTCATTATGGCCGATCCGGCGTGTTGGAAGATTTTTATATCCGGCCCGAGTACCGCCATAAGGGGATAGCGCGAAAACTTGTGTCTTTTGCGTATAAACAAAGCGGTGTGGGTTCCCTTACCGTTGGCTGTGCGGATTGTGATATGCAGATGTATCAATCCATCGGCTTCAGGGTTACATTGGGGAATATGCTGGCCTATGGAGAATGAAAGGTCGGCGGCTACTATGTAAACGCCGACGGCGTCTGGGTCGAATAACACGCGCGGCAGGGCGATTGCGGGAGATTTCCCGTAATCGCCCTAAAAATATGCAGTTTTCCGAAAAAATCCCCGCAAAAGCCGGGAATCTTCCAAAAAATTTACAAATTGTACCCGGTTTTATTACTTTTACCTGCTATAATGGGAAAGTATTCTGGTATTATACAATTTTTTAGCAGGAGGTTGACTATATGGATAACTTAATGGAACGCTGCGAAGATTACGCCCGGATTTGCCGGGAAAACACCTCCATCCCCCTGGAGCTCTACGACACCTACCAGGTGAAAAAGGGCCTCCGGGATAAAAACGGCGAGGGCGTCCGCGCCGGGCTCACCAACATCTCCCGGATCGACTCCTTCGAAGTGGTCGACGGCCAGAAGGTCCCCTGCGACGGCAAGCTCTACTACCGCGGCATCGATATCGAGGACCTCGTCCGCGGCTTCACCTCCGAAAACCGCTTCGGCTTTGAGGAGACCGCCTACCTGCTGCTTTTCGGCAAGCTCCCGGACCGGGAACAGCTCCGGCAGTTCACCGGTACCCTCGCCGCCTGCCGGACCCTCCCCCGCAACTTCACCCGCGACGTCATCATGAAGGCCCCCACCCGGGACATCATGATCACCCTCTCCAAGAGCATCCTGATGCTCTCCGCCTACGACCGCCGCACCGACGATATCTCGATCGAGAACGTCATGCGCCAGAGCCTGATGCTGATTAGCGTCTTCCCGATGATTTCGGTTTACGGCTACCACGCCTTCAACCACTACGTCCGGAACCGCAGTATGTATATCCACCGGCCATCCCACGAACTTTCGACCGCCGAGAATTTCCTGCGGATGCTCCGCCCGGACAAGAAGTACACCGACCTGGAGGCCCGGGTCCTTGACCTCGCCCTCGTCCTCCATATGGAGCACGGCGGCGGCAACAACTCCACCTTCACCACCCACGTCGTCTCTTCCTCCGGCACCGACACCTATTCGGCCATCGCGGCGGCGCTGGGCTCCCTCAAGGGCCCCAAGCACGGCGGCGCGAACGTCCGGGTCGTCCAGATGATGAAGGACCTGAAATCCCATGTCCATGACCTGAAGGACGAGGACGAGGTGGCGGCCTACCTTCAGAAGCTGCTCGACCGGGAAGCTTTCGACAAAAAGGGCCTGATCTACGGGATGGGCCACGCCGTCTACACCAAGTCCGACCCCCGCTGCCAGATCTTTAAAGGCTACGTCGGGAAGCTCGCCGAGGAAAAAGGCCGCAAGCGGGATTACGACCTCTATAACCTCGTCGAACGGCTCGCCCCCCAGGTCATCGGCAAAAACCGCCGGATCTACAAGGGGGTCAGCGCCAACGTCGACTTCTACTCCGGCCTCATCTACTCGATGCTGGATATCCCCGAGGAGCTTTTCACCCCGATGTTCGCCATCGCCCGCATCGTCGGCTGGAGCGCCCACCGACTGGAAGAGCTGATCAACGTTGACAAGATCATCCGCCCCGCCTATATCAGCATCTCTGAACCGGCGGACTACCTGCCGATGGACGCGCGGGAATAGATCCGTTATCGAAAAACAAGTTTGGCGGAAACGTAAGAACCGGCGCTGGCGTTATAGTGACAAAGAAACGTGCGCAGATCAGAAGTTTAGGGTCAAGCCCTTTTTAAAGGGCTTGCGGGAATGGAAGGGGCAGAGCCCCTTCCCAGGCGCCCAGCTGCCGTACTTCCGAAGCCGCCCACAGTTTTGCCACTGATAACAAAGCGTGCGCAGCACCCAAAAAAATGCTCAAAAAAGATTTTTCGACAAACTGAAGCCCTGCCCGTTTTGGGGCGGGGCTTTTTTCAGGATAGACCGGGACCGGGATTTCTGTTAAATTTTTACCGACCGGCCGTTTACCGGGTGACAAAACTGGAAAAACGTGTATAATAGAAGTGTACGCACCTGTCTGAAAAGGGAGAATATCGGGCACCCGGTGCCCGGCGGCAGAGAAAGGATTTTGGCTTTATGCAGCTCAACAAGCAGACCTTCCGGAAACTCCTGATCCTCGTGGGTTTCGGGGTCCTACTCAATTTTGCGGTCCAGCATCTGGACACCCTGGACGGCGCCTTTTCCTGGGTTTTCGCCATCATCGAGCCCTTTGTGCTGGGCGGGGTGCTGGCGTTTATCCTGAATGTCCCGATGCGGGCGGTGGAGCGCTTTCTGTTCCCGCCGAAAAAGACTTCGGTGATCGAGACCGTCCTGATTAAGGAAGGGGAGCTCCAGGACAAGGCCGGCGAGGTGATCCGCAACTCAATCCCCGGCACCAAAAAGCAGCCCCCGAAGCGCCCCCGGTTTGACATTGACCGTATCCGGCGCCCGGTCAGCATGATTGTGACCCTTCTGCTGGTGGCGGCGGTGGTCGCGCTGGTTTTCGGGATTGTCCTGCCGGAACTGATCCGCACCGGCACCAACCTGATTACCAATATGCCTGGCTATTTTGAAAGCGCCTCGGTCTGGGTGAATAAGCTCCTGGAGGATAACCCCGCAATCCTGTCCTATATCAACGATATTATCCAGCAGATCAACCTGGATGAGATGAGTTCCCGCCTGATGCAGTTTTTGCAGGACAGCGAACTGATCCAGAACATTTTCGGCACCGCTTCCAGCCTGGTGGGCGGGGTGGTCAACGCCTTCATCGGCCTCATCTTTTCCTTCTATATCCTGATGCGGAAGGAGCAGCTGGCCCGCCAGTGCAAAATGATCCTCTCCGCCTTCCTCCCCCGCGGGGTGGTCGAACGGGTCGTGCGGATTGCCCGCCTGACCTCTTCCACCTTCTCCCACTTCCTCTCCGGGCAGTGCACCGAGGCGGTGATCCTGGGCTTCCTGTTCTTCATTGCCATGTCGGTTTTCAAATTCCCCTACGCGCTCCTGTGCAGCGTGCTGATTGGCTTTACCGCCCTGATCCCGATTTTCGGGGCCTTTTTCGGCTGTATTGTGTCGGCACTCCTGATCCTGATGGTTGAGCCCCAGAAGGCCTTGTGGTTTGTCATCATGTTCCTCATCCTCCAGCAGGTTGAGGGCAACCTCATCTACCCCCACGTCGTCGGCAGCGCCGTCGGCCTCCCGTCCCTCTGGGTGCTGGTCGCCGTCACCGTCGGCGGCAGCATGTTCGGCATTCTGGGGATGCTCTTCTTTATCCCGCTTTCTTCGGTCCTTTACGCCCTGCTGCGTGATACCGTTTACCGCCGCCTCCGCCGCCGCGGGCGCCCTGCCCCGGCGTCCCCGCCGGCCGCGGAGGCAGAAGGGGGAGGGACACCGTGACATTCAAAAAAATATCCCAATTTATTTTCCGCCGTGTGGTGATCGTTGCCCTTTTACTGGTTATCCAGGTCGCGGTGTTCGCCTTCTTTTTCTTCCGTTTCAGCCATTATTCGGTGATTTTCTACGGCGTTTCCCTCTTTTGCAGCCTGGTGGCCGTCTTCGCGATCGTCTCCAGCCGCTCCAACCCCGCCTATAAAATCGCCTGGATCATCCTGATTATGTCGCTGCCGATTTTCGGCGGGCCCTTTTACCTGCTGTTCGGCTTCAACAAGCTTTCCCGCCATACCTGCAAAAAGATGGCCAAGATCACCGAGGATATGGTGCGGTATGACCAGCCGGATGAGTCGGTGCTGGAAAAGATGATGGCGGCCGAGGCCGACGCCGGCCTGCAGTCCCATTATATCGAGCGGGGGGCCCACAGCCCGCCTTACTGCCGTACATCCTGCGAATACCACCCCACCGGCGAGGTGAGCTGGCAGCGGATGCTGGAGGAGCTGGAAAAGGCGGAGCACTACATCTTCCTCGAGTACTTTATCCTGGAAGAGGGGACAATGTGGGACCCGATCCTCGCGATCCTCCGCCGCAAAGCCGCCGAAGGGGTCGACGTCCGGGTCATCTATGACGACCTCGGCTCCATCTTCAAGCTCCCGGACGGGTATGACAAGCTGCTGGAGTCCTACGGCATCCGGGCCTGCGTCTTCAACCCCTTCATCCCGGTTATCAACCTGCGGATGAACAACCGCGACCACCGCAAGATCTGCGTCATCGACGGCCACACCGGCTTTACCGGCGGCATCAACCTCGCCGACGAGTATATCAACGTCAAGGAGCTCCACGGCCACTGGAAGGACACCGCGATCATGCTCCGGGGGGAGGCGGTCTGGAGCCTCACCGTCATGTTCCTGACGATGTGGGACTTTATCAAAGGGGAGGAGGCCGACTTTGACCTCTACCGCCCCCAGGTCTACCAGCGGGAGCTCCCGCCGGACGACGGCTATATCCAGCCCTTTGCGGACAACCCCCTCGACGACGAGCCGGTGGGGGAGAATGTCTACCTCAATATGATCTCCCGGGCAAAAAAGTACGTCTACATTACCACCCCTTACCTCATCCCCAGCAACGAGATGATGACCGCCCTCTGCAACGCCGCCCGCAGCGGCGTCGACGTCCGGATCATCACCCCCCATATCCCCGACAAGTGGTATGTCCACATGGTCTCCCGGGCCCATTACAGCCAGCTGGTGGAGGCGGGGGTGCGGATCTTCGAATACACCCCCGGCTTTATCCACGCCAAGAGTTTCGTCGCCGACGGGCTCTACGCCGTTGTCGGGACGATCAACCTCGACTACCGCAGCCTCTACCTCCATTTCGAGTGCGCCACCTGGATGTACGGCGCCTCCTGTATTCAGGACATCTACCGGGATTTCCTCGAGACCGAAGCGGTCTCCCAGGAAATCACCCTCGAACAGTGCCGCGCGGTGCCCTTCCACACCCGGATTGCCCGCAATCTTTTGAAGATGTTTGCGCCGCTGATGTAAAAGGGGGGAGAAGATGGCCGAATCCAAAAACTGCTGCGAGGTCTGCATGAACCTCGCCTACGACCCCGAACTGGACGAGTACTACTGCGCGCTGGAACTGGGGCTGGACATGGACGACTATGAACGGAGCCTCTCCGGGAATTTCCAGAGCTGCCCCTTTTTCAAGTTCGGCGACGAGTACAACATCGTCCGGAAGCAGAATTAGCATTTTTACAACAATGCAGTGTTTTGAGCATTAAATGCTTATTTCGCTGCCCTTATGGCAGCGACAAAGTTTCACTTTGATGGACCAGGACCCTAGCGGGCCCTGGTCCCGCTGCCCGACGCGGCCGTGTCATCCGCTCCAATCGCATGAGACCGTTCGTCAAGCGAACGGTCCTCGGAACGCGGGTTGGACGCTTGGAAAGTTTATATTGTTGTATAATAACACTACACTTCACAACCTGCCCAAAAAGCTTTTCTCTTTTTCGGCAGGTTGTGTTATTTTATCGCTACCTGTCAAGACACATGTATGGTATAATAAGACCTGTCAACCGATGCGGGCCTCCCGCAAATCCAGGAAACCAGGTGGCAATATGGAAAAAGTAAAAGCACTTTTAAAACGCAAAGACATCGTCTTCTCCGCCCATCGCTACGGCATCGACGCCCTCGGCGCGATGGCCCAGGGGCTGTTCGCCTCGCTGCTGGTCGGGACCATCCTCTCGACCATCGGCACGCAGCTGAACCTCCCCATTTTCGCCGAAATCGGCGGCTATGCCCAAAGCGTCTCCGGCAGCGCGATGGCCGTCGCCATCGGCGGCGCCCTCCACTGCCCGCCGCTCGTCCTCTTTTCGCTGGTGGCGGTCGGCTACTCTGCCAATGCCCTCGGCGGGGCAGGGGGGCCGCTTTCGGTCCTCGTCATCGCGATCGTCGCGGCCGAACTGGGCAAGGCCGTCTCCAAGGAGACCAAAATCGACATCCTCGTCACCCCCTGCGTCACCATCTTCGCCGGCTGCGGCCTGTCGATGCTGATTGCCCCGGCCATCGGCGCCGCGGCGAACTCGCTGGGGATCGTCATCCGCTGGGCGACCGAACAGCAGCCCTTCTGGATGGGTATCGTCGTCTCGGTGCTGGTGGGTGTCGCCCTGACCCTCCCGATCTCCTCGGCGGCTATCTGCGCGACCCTCTCGCTGACCGGCCTGGCCGGCGGAGCGGCGGTTGCCGGGTGCTGCGCCCAGATGGTCGGCTTCGCGGTCATGAGCTGGAAGGAAAATAAGGTCGGCGGCCTCGTCTCCCAGGGCCTCGGCACCTCGATGCTCCAGATGGGCAACATCCTCAAAAACCCCCGCATCTGGCTTCCGCCCACCATCGCCTCGGCCATCACCGGCCCGATTGCCACCTGCATCTTCAGCATCCAGATGAACGGGCCTGCCATCTCCTCCGGCATGGGCACCTGCGGGCTGGTCGGCCCGATCGGGGTCTACACCGGCTGGGTCTCGGACGTCGCCAGCGGCGCGAAAGAGGCGATCACCGCCTTTGACTGGGTGGGCCTCCTGCTCATCTGCATCGTCCTCCCGGCGGTCCTCTGCTGGGCGCTGGGCCTTCTCTTCCGGAAGGCCGGCTGGATCAAGGACGGCGACCTCAAGCTCGACTGATGAAAACGGCAGATCGGCGCTGACGCTGTCGTTCCCCGACAACGTGCGGCATCAAAAGTTTAGGATCAAACCCTTTTTAAAGGGTTTGCGGGAGTGGAGAGGGCAGAGCCCTTTCCCAGGTGCTCACCTACCGTACTTCCGAAACTGTCCACGGCTGCTGCGCTTATAACGAAGCGTGCGCAGCACCCAAAAAATAATCCAAAAAAATGGCCAGCCCGGAATCCCGGGCTGGCCATCTGCATATCCAAATTATTTCGCGTTGTAAACGTCCTCTTTGAGCAGCTTCTCGCTCTTTGCGACATAGAGGGACGCGACCGAGTCGCCGACGCAGTTGAGGGAGGTAACCAGCATCTCGATCGGGCGGTTGATGGCGAGGATCAGGCTGTAGGCCATCAGCGCCGCGTCGCTCGTAAACCCGACGCCCGAGAGGATGGTAAAGAGGATGACCGCGCCGGCCCCGGGGGCGGCAGGGGTGCCGACCGACGCCACCAGCGCCAGGAGCGCGATAACAATCAGGCTCCCGACCGACACATCATACCCGGCGGCCCCGGCGATGAACAGGGTCGCGACCACCTGCATGATGGCGGTGCCGTCCATGTTGATGGTCATGCCCAGCGGCAGGACGAAGGAGGCGACCTGCTTGTCAACGCCCATCCGCTTGACGCAGGTCTCGTAGTTCATCGGCAGGGTCGCCGCCGACGAAGAGGTGGAGAAGCCGAAGAGGATGACCCCCATGATCTTGCGCAGGAAGGTCTTCGGGTTTAACCGGGTGCCGATAAAGACCATCAGCGGGTAGGCCCCGAAGAGGTAGACAAGCAGCAGGATGACCGTCAGCACCATGTAGACAACCGCCGGCCGGATGTACTCGATGCCGTAGGTGGCGAAGGTGCGGGAGATCAGGAGGAAGATGGCGATCGGCGCGAACTTCGTAACGACAAAGTTTAAGAATACCGTGACGATGTCGTTTAATTCCTGCAGAAGCCGCCGCATCGTCGTCGTCTTCTCAAAGCCCAGCTTGTTCATGCACAGCCCCGTCGCCGCCGCCAGGAAGACGATCGCCAGCACCTCGGTGTTGGAACTGAAGACCGACGCGATGTTGCTGGGGACGATGTTCAGGAAGACCAGCAGCGGGTTGGAGGAGGTCGAACCGGACGA
>DVHA01000288.1 GCA_018712425.1 Candidatus Faecivivens stercoravium
CCTCTCCCGGGAGACCAAAACCTATCTGGAAGCCGACCTGCGGCTGCGGGGGGCGCGCATTTTGTGGGGCGTCCTCTCGGGGTTTGCGCGGATGGTGGGACAGATGCTGAAAAATATGCTGCCGGAAAGGAACAGCCCGGCGAAATAACCGTTGAAAGGAAAGATGATCATGGCACAGCAGAACGAAAACGTCCAGAACCTGATGGGGGTTACAATGGATAAGGTGCGGGATATGGCCGACCCCAAGGCGATAATCGGCGACCCGATCTACACCCCCGACGGGACGATGATTATCCCGGTCAGCCGGGTGACCTACGGTTTTGCCTCCGGCGGCAGCGACCTGCCGACTAAGCAGCCGAAAGACAGCTTCGCCGGCGGCGGCGGGGCGGGGATCACGATGGAGCCGGTGGCTTTCCTGGTCATCAAGGACGGCAACGTCCGGGTGATGCAGATCAACCCCCATGTCGGGACGGTGGACAAGCTGGTCGATACGGTGCCGGATGTCATTGATAAGGTGACCGGCATTGTCAAAGGGAACAAGGGGGCCGAAACGCCCCCCAGGGCGGAATGATGCGGAGACGGTGCTGAAAAGCGCCGTCTTTTTTTGCCTCTACAGGCGGACGGCGGCGGAAAGAACCAAAAACTTTCCTCCCCACCTTGACGAAAAGGGTCGGGTATTGTACAATGGGCTTGTAAACAGATTGCCGTGAGGCAAGCCGTGCCGCGGGGTGTCCGCGGCCTGTCAGAAAGGAATACAGAATGGAAGTTCGTGTACAGAAAATCATCGCCGACGCGGGGGTCTGCTCCCGCCGCAAAGCCGAGGAATTGATCGTCGAAGGGAAGGTCAAGGTCAACGGCCATCCCGCCACCATCGGCCAGAAAGCCGACCCCTACCGCGACCACATCACCGTCGGCGGGGAAAAGATCCCGTCCCCCGGCGAACAGCGGAGCGTCTACCTGATGCTCTATAAACCCCGGGGCTATCTGACCGCCATGAGCGACGACCGGGGCCGGAAGTGCGTCTCCGAGCTGGTGGCCGACGTCCCCGAGCGGGTCTACCCGGTGGGGCGGCTGGACCTCAACTCTGAGGGGCTGCTCATCATGACCAACAACGGCGAGTTCGCTAACCTCATCACCCACCCCTCCCACGAGATCCCCAAGTGCTACCGGGTCACCGTCCGGGACCGGGTGACCGAGGAGCAGCAGATTGCCCTTGCCACCGGCGTCGAGATCGACGGCCGCAAGACCGCCCCGGCTGAGGTCAAGGTGGTCACCGAGGAAGAGGGCCGCACCGTCATGCTGATCACCATCATCGAGGGCCGCAACCGCGAAATCCGCAGGATGTGCGAAGCGGTGGGCCTGGAGGTATCGCGGCTGAAGCGGATCTCGATCGGCACCTTAAAGCTCGGGATGCTCCAGCCGGGCAAGTACCGGGAGCTGACCGACGAAGAGGTCGGGATGCTGGTCACCGCCGCCCGCAACAACGCCGCCAAGGTGGTCGGGCGTCCCCGGCGCCGCCGCTAAGGGGGAGGGGAAGGTATGCTGTTTATGCGCCCCTTCCGGGAGGGGGATTCTTTCCCGGAAATCAATCCCGACCCGAAAAACGGCCTTTACTTTATCGCCCTGGACGGGGAGAAACTCATCGGGTTCGGCCGCTGGAAGATGACCCTGGACGGCATCCGGATTGAGGAGATCGAGGACGGCGGCGACCCGGAGGTATTTGACGGCCTCCTCCGGGGGATTTTAAACATGGCGATGGAGCAGGGGATCGACCGGGCCGCTTTTTCCGGCAAAATCCGCCCCGACCGCCTCGCCACCAGCATGGTCCCGGTGGATAAGGAAAACGGCCTAAAATCCATTTCCTATTTTCTGGAAAATTATAAAAAGTGCAAAATGTTCTAAAAACGCTTGTGCTTTATTTCACGAAGGTGTATAATATAAACTGGTGGAAAAAGGGTTTATCTATCCACTTTGCGTCAGACTCAATCGAAACCGGCGACGGTTTCGGTGAAAACTTTCCGCCGGGAGGCGGGGCAGCCCCATTAAAGGGGGTTTTTCCTGTTTTTCCGGCGGAGGATACCATAGAATGGGGGCAATATAATGAATTTACAAGCCAAGCTGGCTAAGCTGGAGGAAATGAAGTCCGCGTGCAAAACGGCTTCGCCCGCGAGAGAGAGGATTACCGCTCTGTTCGATGAAGGCACCTTCACCGAGCTGGACGGCTTTGTCGCCTGCGGCGATAAGGGCGTCGGCGTCATCACCGGTTACGGCAGCATCGACGGCAGCATCGTCTATGCCTTCTCCCAGGACGTCAGTACCTGCGGCGGCGCGGTTTCGAGAGCCCATGCCGAAAAGATTGCGAAGGTCTACGAGATGGCCGTCAAAAACGGCGCGCCGGTCGTCGGGATTTACGATTCCAACGGCGCGAAGGTCTCCGAAGGCCAGGAAGTCCTCGCTTCCTACCAGAAGATTCTCTCGATGAGCCAGAACCTGTCGGGCGTCGTCCCGCAGATCGCCGTCATTGCCGGCAGCTGCGTCGGCGTGAACGCGATGATGGCCGCCACCGCCGACATTTCGGTCATGGCCGAGGGCGCGTCCCTTTACCTCGTCAACGACGGCAGCGATACCTCCGCCAAGGCGCAGGCCGAAGCGGGCGTCGTCTCGATGGTCGCTTCCGACCCGATGGATGCCGTTAAAAAGGCGAAAGAGGTCCTCTCTGTCCTGCCGCTCAACAACCTCGAACTGGCCCCGATCAGCGAAGGCGCTGCTTCCGCTCCTGCCAGCATCGATGAAAAGACCGCTTCGGAAGAGCTTGCAAAAGCTGTATGCGACGCCGAGTCCGTGATTGAACTCAAAGCAGACTATGCAAAACATGTATATACCGCCCTTGCCTCGATTGGCGGCAGCACCGTCGGTGTTGTCTCTGTCAAAGGCAAGCTGTGCGACGGATGCTCTGCAAAGGCTGCTTCCTTCGTGCGCTTCTGCGACAGCTTCAACCTTCCGGTCGTCACCTTCGTCGATACCGACGGGTATAAAGAAGGCACCACCCCCGCTGCGGCCGCGAACCTCGCTTCGGTCTACGCCGAGGCAACCTGTGCCAAAATCACCGTCTACACCGGCGCTGCGATCGGCGCTTCCGCGATGGCCTTCGGCGCCGCCGATGTCCGCCTTGCCTGGCCGACTGCCGTGATCTCCGCGCTGGCGCCCGCCACCGCCGTCGAGTTCTTCTGGCATGACCGCCTCAAAGGCGCGGAAGACACCGCGGGGGCCCGCGCCGCCCTCGAAGAGGAATACGCCGACACCGAGGCCAGCGCCTTCAGCGCCGCTACCGCCGGCATGGTCGACGATGTGGTCGCGCCCGACGAGACCCGCGCCTCCCTCATCATGGCCCTCGACGCCCTCGCTTCCAAGCGGGTCCAGCGGCTGGCCAAGAAACATTCCTGCTAAACGATCCTGTAAAACTGCCGTCAGAAACGGAAAGGAAGGTCCAAACAAATGAGAAGATTCAACATCACCGTCAATGGTAAAGTATACGATGTCGCCGTTGAAGAGGTTGCCGCCGGCGCCGCTCCTGCCGCTGCTGCCCCTGTAGCCGCCGCGCCCGCTGCTCCCGCCCCTGCCGCAGCCCCGGCTCCCGCCGCCGCGCCTGCCGCTCCCGCTGAGCCCCAGGCCCCTGTCGAGGGCACCGATGTTGTCGCGCCGATGCCCGGCACCATCATGGAAATCAATTGCGCCGTCGGCGACAAGGTCACCCGCGGCCAGGCAGTCCTCGTCCTGGAAGCGATGAAGATGAACAACGACATCGTCGCTCCCTGCGACGGCACGATCCTCCAGATCATCGCGCAGAAGGGCGACTCGGTCAACTCGGGCGACGTCCTGGCCGTGATCGGCTGATTTTTGCCGGAGGGGGCGGGGAGCGGCCCTTCCCGCCCTTCCTAGGAATTTAAGTATAACAGGGAGGACACATTAAGATGGCCAAAAAACCGATTAAGATTACCGAAACCGTCCTTCGCGATGCCCACCAGAGCCTGCTGGCGACCCGTATGCCGCTGTCGGACATGCTGCCGATCCTGGGCAAGATGGATAAGGTCGGTTATTATTCCGCTGAAGTCTGGGGCGGCGCGACCTTCGACGCCTGCATCCGCTTCCTGAACGAAGACCCCTGGGAGCGCCTGCGGGTGATCCGCAAAGAGATGCCCAACACCAAGCTGCAGATGCTCTTCCGCGGCCAGAATATGCTGGGCTACCGCCCCTATGCTGACGACGTCGTCGAGTATTTTGTCCAGAAGTCGATTGCCAACGGCATCGACATCATCCGCATCTTCGACGCGCTCAACGACATCCGCAACCTCGAGACCGCCGTCAAAGCGGCCAACAAGGAAGGCGGCCACGCCCAGATCGCGATTTCCTTCACCCTCGGCGAGACCTTCACCACCGAGTACTATGTCAACTACGCCAAACAGATTGAGTCGATCGGCGCCCAGTCGATCTGCCTCAAGGATATGGCGGCCCTCCTGACCCCTTACCACACCTACGAGCTGGTTAAGGCGATCAAGGAAGCGGTCAAGATCCCGGTCGACATCCACACCCACTACACCTCCGGCCTTGCGTCGATGTGCCTGCTCAAGGGCATCGAAGCGGGCGCCGATATCGTCGACACCGCGATGAGCCCGCTGGCGCTGGGCACCTCCCACGCCCCGACCGAGTCGATCGTCGCCGCCCTCCAGGGCACCGATTACGACACCGGCCTCGACCTCAAGCTGCTGACCGAGATCCGCTCTTACTTCATGACCCTGCGCAAGAAGTATATCGACGAAGGGCTGATTGACCCCGCAATGCTGGCAACCGACGCCAACGCCCTGATCTACCAGGTCCCCGGCGGCATGCTCTCCAACCTCCTTTCCCAGCTCAAACAGGCTGGCAAGGAGGACAAGTTCCAGGAAGTGCTGGAAGAAGTCCCGCGGGTCCGCCGCGACGCCGGTATGCCCCCGCTGGTCACCCCGACCTCCCAGATTGTCGGCACCCAGGCGGTCTTCAACGTCATCACCGGCGAGCGGTATAAGATGTGCACCGCCGAGTTCAAGGATATGGTCCGCGGCGCCTACGGCAAGACCCCGGTCCCGGTCGACCCTGCTTTCCAGAAGAAGGTCTGCGGCGACGCCGAGATCATCACCTGCCGGTTTGCCGACACCCTCGCGCCCGAGCTGGATTCCCTCCGCAAGGAATGCGCCGAGTGGATGGAGCAGGAAGAGGATGTCCTGACCTACGCGATGTTCCCGAAGGTTGCGCCTAAGTTCTTTGAGGCCCGCCGCAATGCCAAGTACGGCATCGACGGTGAAAGAGCCGATCAGAAAAATGGCGTCCATCCGGTCTAAGCTCTGAATATGAAACAGCTGCTGTCGGGCATTTCCCGACGGCAGCTGTTTTGCGTTTCAGGCAAAAATGCAATATGTTTTTCGAAATCATGCAAAAAATAAAGACAGATGCCCGTCTGAACCGGCAGGGCCGCTGTCGGATGAAAGGAAGCCCGGAGGGGGCTTGGAGTTGTCATCATGGGTAAGCTACTTACAAAAGATAACCTGGTTAAATTTGCGGTATTAAACGGCGGCACGCTGCTGATCACCATCGGGGTCTATTTCTTTAAGTTCCCCAACGATTTTTCGACCGGCGGCGTCACCGGTATTTCGGTCGTCCTGACCCACTACTTCCCGTCGCTCAGCGCCTCGAACTTTGTCACCATCTTAAACCTGGCGCTTCTGGTCCTCGGGTTTATCGTTTTTGGGCGGGGGTTCGGCTTTATGACCGCCTATTCCTCGGTCGAGATGTCGCTGGCGCTGGAGCTGCTGGAGCGGTTCTGCCCGATGTCGGCGCCGTTTACCGACCAGCCGCTGATGGAGCTGATCTTTGCGGTCGGCCTGCCGGCGGTGGGGAGCGCGCTGCTCTTCAACATCGACGCCTCCAACGGCGGCACCGACATCGTCGCGATGATCCTCAAAAAGTACACCAGCCTGGACATCGGCAAGGCGCTGATGGCCTCCGACCTGATCATCACCCTGATGGCCGGCGTCGCCTACGGGATGGAGGCGGGGATGTTCTCCTTCCTCGGCCTGATTATCAAGTCGACGCTTTTGGACAGCGTGATGGAAAGCTTCCACATGTGCAAATATTTCACTATCGTCACCAAAAACCCTGACCTCATCTGCGACTTTATCATCAACACCCTCGGCCGCAGCGCCACCCGCCTGGAAGGGCAGGGGGCCTTCACCCGGGAGGACGAGACGGTCGTCCTGACGGTCATGACCCGGATGCAGGCGATCCACCTGCGGCAGTTTATCCGCCGCAATGACCCGAAAACCTTTATGATGATCACCAACACTTCGGAGATCATCGGCAAGGGCTTCCGCGGCATCAACTAAAGGAAAAAACCGGCTGGTTTCCTGATTGCTGGAAACTAGTCGGTTTTCGTTTTTGAAGCATGTTTTGGGTGCTGCGCACGCTTCGTTTCAGGCGGCAAAGCTGTGGCCAGCTTCGGAAGTACGATAGATGTGAGCCTGGGAAGGGGCTCTGCCCCCTCCACTCCCGCAAACCCTTTAAAAAGGGTTTGATCCTAAACTTTTGATCTTCGCCCGTTTCTGCGTGGCCCAAGCGCCAGCGCCGATTTTCAGGTTCTTTGCTCTTTTGGCGGTGACTAACCTAAAAATCGGCGCTGGCGCTATAATAACAAAAAAACGTGCGGGAAATAAGAAGTTTAGGGTCCAGCCCTTTTTAAATGGGCTCAAGTTTTGCTTTGCAAAACCGGACGAATTACAAGTAATTCGTCGCGAGAAATAAAGGAAGGAGCAGAGCTCCTTGGCAGGCTCCTGCCTTCCGTACTTCCGAAGCTGTCCACAGCTTATTTACTTCTAACGAAGCGTGCGCAGCACCCAAAAAAAAATCAAAAAACAAAAACCGGCCGGCCCCCAAAACAGGGAACCAGCCGGTTTTCCTTATCCGATATACCCGCCGCGGTTGGTGAAGTATTCCCGCACCGCCAGAGCGGCGCCGGTGAGATAGAGGTTGGTCTCGTCAAAGCGGGAGAGGCGCACCGGGACGCCCGCCCGGGTCTCCGCCATCCGCATCGCCTGGGCGAGCGCTTCCATGACGCACCCATCCGGGAACACCACCAGCTGTTCCGGGTCCAGGAAGGTCAGAACCCCCATCAGGATGGCCAGATAGTCCTCCCGTATCCGTTCAAAGTACTGCCGGACCGCCGGGTCTTCCGGCGTAAAGCCGCTGCGGCAGAAGGTCCACTCCGCCCGCTGGGGGTTGTCCATCGCCAGCGCGTCGAGGGCGGGGGAGAGCTTCTGGGTGTGCAGCGCTTTGATCTGCCCGCTCACCGCTTCGCGGGAAAGCCGGTCGCGGGCCTTGTCCCGCCGGGCGCCGTCTCCCAGCGGCAGGTCCCCGAAATTGCAGCTTCTTCCGCTGCCGCCCCGGTAATATTCCTGGCCGACGGTGACGGTCGACTGGAAGCTGCCGCCCATCTGGAGGATAACCTGGTGGAGGGGGGCCTTTTCCGGCCCGGGCCGGAAGTCCGATTCGGCGGTCGCAAGCCCGTCGGTCAGCCGGCCGAAGACGATCGGCGCGGGCACAATCTTTTCCAGTTCCTCCCGCAGCGCCCCGTAGTCCTCTTCATCCCCTTTTGTTTCCACCCGGCAGAGCGCCCGGTAGGCCGGGTCAACGGTGACCCCAAGGGCAAGGATCATCTCCGGCTTAAGGTCATTTTTGTATGCGAGGTCGTGGTAAACTTCCCCGACCATCTGGACCAGCTTTTGGAAGGTAGTAGACGGGTCGATCATCAGCGCGTGGTGTTCGACCGTTTCCCCCCGCAGGGTGCACAGCCCCACATCCAGCCATTCCCCCTGGACCGAGACTCCCAGCACCAGCCGCCAGGTGGGGTTATAATCCAGGAGGATTTTCTTCCGCCCGCGGGGGACCTTGCCGCCTGTCGGGGCCTGCTCGCCGATTTCCTGCAAAATCCCCTCCCGGATCATCTCGTTGGTGATGATGGTGACGGCCGCTTTCGTAATATGGATGGTGTGTGCGATATCAATACGGGAGGTGGGCCCTGCGTTGCGCAGCAGCCTTAAAATCTGCCTCCGGTTCTGGCGTTTGAGATCGAGTTTACTGATGCCCACGTTTTCCATTGTCTCACAGCCTTTCTATACCCTGACCCGGACAGACTATTCTACCTTCCGGGAACGACTCTAGTCATTTTTATTAAAGTATACCATAGATATTCGGCGATAAAATTAACAGCCTGTGAATTTCGCTGTTTTCCGATTGAAAATTGTGTGAAAGTTGGGTGAAGGCACAGTGGCAGTAGTTGCGGGGACTTCCGAATATTAAGCAATGGCCAA
>DVHA01000289.1 GCA_018712425.1 Candidatus Faecivivens stercoravium
CCGCCCAGCGTCTGGAAGACGGCCGCGACCGCCTGCTCGTAGATGGTGCGGATGTAGAGGATCCCCCACCCCTGCCAGTTGTCCCGCTGGCGGATCTGGGAATAGAGGTCGTAGACCGCCTGCCGGTCGACGTCGGGGTACTCGAGGTCGAGCATCTTTTCGGCGTAGATATGGTTGCCGGCCGGACGAAGGGCGAGCGATTCGACGTTCTTCCACCGGAGGGTCAGCCCGGCTGCGAGGGCGAGGAGCGCCTCGACGGCCAGCGTGAGGATGACCCAGCGGGTGAGGACGCCCGCGTCCCGGCCGCCCGCCAGCTCGGCGATAATCCGAGCCGACAGCCAGACGGTGACATACGGGGCGACCGCTTTCAGGGCGGTGCTTAAAAAGGTGGAGATAAAGTAGTTCCGGCTTTTCTCCCACAGCATCTTCCCCGCCCGGAGGCAGAGCTGATAGCTTTCAGTGAAGGACATGTTCGGCTGCTGCGCCATGGTACTCGCTCCCTTCCTGGTAATACTGGCTTTGGATTTCAAAGAGATGGGCGTATCCGCCGCCCAGCTTTAAAAGCGACTCGTGGGTCCCCTCTTCGGCGATCTTCCCGTCCGCCAGGTAGAGGATCCGGTCGCAGAACCGGGTCGACGCAAGCCTATGGGAGATAAAGACTGAGGTCCGCCCGGCGGTCATCTCGTTGTACTTCTGGTAGATGTCGTTTTCGGCGATCGGGTCGAGGGCCGCGGTCGGCTCGTCGAGGAGGAGCACCGGCCCGTCCTTGTAAAGGGCCCTGGCCAGCATCAGCCGCTGGGTTTCGCCGCCCGACAGCTCGACCCCGTCCTCAAAGACCTGCCGCCCGATGTGGGTGCGGAGCCCCTGGGGGAGGGATTTGACCTTTTCGGCCAGCCCGGCCTCGTCCAGACAGCGCCAGACCTTCTGCTCGTCGATCCCATCCACCTGCTGGGCGACGTTTTCGGCAAGCGTCGCGTCCAGCACCGAAAAGTCCTGGAAGACGGCCGAGAAGAGGGAATAGTATTCCCGGCGGTTGAACCGGCGGATGTCGACGCCGTTTAACAGCACCCGTCCTTTATCCGGGTCGAGGAAACCGCAGGCGAGTTTGACAAGAGTCGTCTTGCCGGCGCCGTTTAAACCGACGACCGCCAGCTTTTCCCCTTTATGGATGGTCAGGTTTAAATGGGAGAAGATGTCCTTTTCGGCCCCCGGGTAGCGGTAGCTGACGTCCTCCAGCGTGATTTCGTACCCCTGCCCGTCGTCCTGCGGGAGCGGATCGCCTTTTCCGAAGTTGAAGGGCTCCGGCCAGTCGAGGAACTCCCGGACGGTGGAGATGTCCAGGCTCTCCCGGTGGAGGGCGGAGAACTCGCTGAGGATGCCGGCGACCCACTGGGTAAAGCCGCTGACCGCCCCGAAGTAGAGGAGGAATTCCGACGCGGGCAGCCCCTGGGAGAGGGTCAGCCAGAGGAGGTAGGCGTAGGCGATTCCGTTCCGGCAGAGGGTGAGGACGAGGTCGACGACGTTGGTCCAGAGGTAGACCTTCTCCCGCTTCTCAATAAACCCCCGGTAGAGGGCGGTGGTTTTGTTCCAGACCGCCTCCAGCCAGTCCCGCAGGCCGAAGATGCGGATGTCCTTGGCAAAATTCCGGCTGGTCTCGGCCCGCCGCAGGTAGCTCATCTTCTGCCAGTAGGCGGAATACTCTTCCCGGTGCTCATATCCCCAGCTGTTTAGCTTGCGGTTGACGAAAAAACCGATAGCCGTCGTCAGGATGACGACTGCGAGCAGCAGCGGGTTCAGCCCCGACAGCAGCGCCAGGTAGACGAGGAAGCCGAAGACGTTGTTTAAAATATTTGTCCAGGTGGTCCAGATGTGCTCGGTGGGCGCATCGTTGGAGGAATTGGCCTCGTCCGCCTTGTTGTACAGCGCAAGGAAGCTTGTATCCAGCGTGTTGGGGTAGGAGGTCGCCGCCGTCTTCGCGATGACCTTATGGATAATCCCTGTCCGCAGCTGGATCCGCCCGAAGGTGGTGTTCAGGTCGAGATAGGCTTCCAGCCCCGAAACCAGGAAGAGGGCGCCGCTGAAAATCGCGATCGTGAGGAGCAGTTCCGGGACCGGCGCGGCGGCCTCGACTTCCCCGAGGATGGCCGGCGCGACCAGCAGCTGGACGACCGACTTGGCCGTCATTGTGAGGGCCAGCGCCAGCGTGATGACCAGCACGCTTTTGCACTCCTTCCAGGCGAGGGCCACCATGAAGCCGGTGTTGCGCCAGAGGCCGTAGTGGGGTTTATTTTTGGTTTTCATCAGGAATCACCTCGTGCGTTAAGTTGGCCTCCCGCCCCGGATGCGGCCCGGGGCGGAAAACCTGGAGAGAAAACCCGGCAGATGTCCCCCTTCCGTCTTCCCGGGGAGGGAGTTCTGCCTTGCTTTTATGATAGCACAAAAAAACGTCCCTGTGTGAAATCAGGGACGAAACGTGCTTATTTTGTGACGAATTGCAAAAGTAGTACAATATTCATCCTTTTGGCGGCGGTTTTTGGCCCGCCAGCCGCCTAAACCACTTCTGCGGCAGCTCAAAAACGATGATAATCCCCAGCACAATCGCGACCGCGTCGGTCAACGCCTCGGTCCCCCGCCCGGAGGCCGCGGCGGGGTTATCCATCACCAGCTCATAGATGGCCCAGTAGATGCCGGCCCCCGGCACCAGCGGGAAGAGCCCCGCGACCATGAAGATGGTCACCGGGCAGCGCTCTTTCACCGCCCGCAGCCGGGAGAGGAAGATCACCAGCGCCGCCGCGCAGAAAATCGCCGCCGTCCGCCCCCAGAAGGGGTCGATCAGCCGGAATGCCGCCCATCCGGCCCCGCCGATCAGCCCGCACCAGAGGTAGTACCGCCGGGGGACGCTGAATAAAAGGGCGAAGGCGACAGTCCCCACAAGGGCCATCGCGCATTCCCATAAAAGGTCGAAAAATGCCGTCATATCCGTCCCTCCCGTCAGAGTATCCCGCCCACCAGCCGGTGGAGGAAGGAGATGGTCAGCCCCACCCCCAGCGCCACCGAGAAGATGGTCAGCAGCGCGTCCAGCATCCGGACGGCGCCGGAGATGTAGTCCTGGTTGCCAATGTCCCGGATGCCGGTGGTAAAGGCCAGCCCCGGCACCAGCGGGACAATCGACCCGCCGATGACCGCGTCGAGGTTTTCCCCCAGCCCGAGCCGTGTGAACCCCACCGCGCAGCCCGCCACAAACGCCCCGCAGAGGAGGTTCTGGACGATCTTGCTCATCGGCCGCCGGAGGGGGTAGAGGATGACGAGGTAGAGCAGCAGGCCGGTGAGCAGCGCCGCCAGCGCGTCCCCCGCCGTCCCGCCGAAGAGGACGCAGAAGGCGCCGCTCCCGACGCCGGAGGCCAGCACCCGGAAGAGGTTTTTCTTTTCGGGGCTTTTCTGGATGCCTTCGAGGATGGCCCGGGCCTCGGGGACGGTGTGCCGCCCTTCGGCTATTTCCCGGGAAAGCTGGTTGACCGCCGCCACCCGGTCGAGGTGGGAGGAGGCAATCGGGATATGTTCCACCCGGGCGAACAGCCCCTCCCGGCCGGAACCGGCGGTTAAAAAGATGCCGTTGGAGAGGACGAAGGCGTTGTCCGACTCGATGCCGTAGGCGTCGTTAATCCGGCGGATGGTGTCCTCCACCCGGAACAGCTCCGCCCCGCTTTCCAGGAGGATGTGCCCGGCGTAGAGGGACAGTTCGCAGACCGCCTGGTCGGAGACATTTTCCCCCCGGCGGGCGATTTTTTCTTCGAGGGTGAGAGACATATGAGGGCCTCCTTCGTCGGCGGACAGTGGATAGTGAATAGTGGCCAGTGGCCGGCTGTGGCCGTCAGTGGGCGTTTCCGGGCTGAAAAAATCCCGCCCGGCGGCTGTCCTGTGAGCCTGCCGGGCGGGGGCATTTCATCAGATGGCGGTTTCCCAGTCGATGGTATTGGTGACGGGGGTCTTTTTCGGGACTTTTTCCATGCAGAGGACGATTTCCCGCGGGGTGGGGAAGGCGGCGATGGCGCCGGGCCGGGTGCAGACAAGGCTGGCGACGGCGTTGGCGAAGTCCAGCATGACGGTGATCTCCACCGAGGACATATCGTGGACGTTCTTGTTCAGCTTCATGATGTTGAAGATGACCCCGGCGAGGAAGGCGTCCCCTGAACCGGTCGTGTCGGCCACCGGGACGTCGTAGGCGCTGGACATGTAGGAGTCCTGGTTGACATAGGCATAGCAGCCCCGGTCGGACTTGGTGATGATGATCATTTCGGTGCCGTTTTCGAGGTAGATCTGCTCGCAGGCCTCCCGGTCGTCCATCCCGGGGAAGAGGAAGTGGAAGTCGTCTTCCGAGATTTTGAGGATATCGGCCAGGGTCAGCGCCTGCAAAATGACCTCCCGGGCCTGTTCCGGCGATTCCCAGATGGAAAGGCGGATGTTGGGGTCGAAGGTGATCCGGGCTCCCGACTCCTTCGCCTTCAGGACGGCGTTTAAGATGGTCGAGCGGCTGGGCTCGGAGGTGAGGGGGAAGGAGGAGAAGTTGAAGACCTTGCAGTCGGCAAAAATCGAGTCGTCGATTTCCTCTTCTTCAAAGTGGGTGTCGGCGGTCTGGCCGTTGCGGTAGAAGGTAAACCGCTTCCCTTCGGGCGAATGGTGGACGAGGGCGACGGGGGTGCGGTAAGCCCCGTCCAGGATCAGGTTCCGAATGTCGACGCCGCTGCGTTCGAGCACCCCTTTGACCGTCCGGCCGAAGGGATCGTCGCCGACCTTGCCGATAAAGCCGGTCTTGACGCCGAGCTTGGCCAGCGCGCAGGCGACGTTGGCGGGGCTGCCGCCGACGTTTTCTTCAAACTGCGGGATGGTGATCCGCCCGCCTTCGGCGGCTTCCAGCCGTTCCGCGTCGGGGTTTACAGGGATAAAATCCATGAGGGCTTCGCCGATGCTGAGGACTTCATACATGTTTTGTCATCCTTTCCTTTTGGGATTCCGGATCAGTGGAGAAGGTTTAGTCTATCACGAGAAAGGCGGGAAAACGTTTCAGATTGCCGAAAAAGTATTTTAGGGATTATTTTTTGGGTGCTGCGCACGCTTCGTTATCAGTGGCAAAGCTGTGGTCAGCTTCGGGAGTACGGAAAGTGAGTGCCTGGGAAGGGGCTCTGCCCCTTCCATTCCCGCGATTTTTTGAAAAAAATCGAGTAAAACTTTCAATTGTTCGCACGTTTCTTTGTCACGTTAACGCCAGCGCCGATTTTTCCGTTTCTCTTTAAACTCGTTTTTCGACAGTCTGAGACGGGAAATCCGCCCATCATCTGCAAAAATTAAGAGAGCTTCTCAAGTCTGGCGAAGTTGGCCATAATCTTTTTGGTGCCGACCTTGTCGAAGGCCACTTCAACCAGCGAGTCCTTGCCCATCGGCCGGATCGAGAGGACGATCCCTTCGCCGAAGGTCTTGTGCCGCACCCGGCTGCCGACGGCGTAGTCGATCGAGACGGCGTCGGGTTTGGGCCCCATGCCGGCCAGTGCCGTCTCCTTGGGGACGGGGGTGGTCAGGCCGCCCTCCCGCTTGGCCTGGAGCCGCGCCTGGTAGGCTTCCCGCCTGGCGGCGGTGGTGTCGACCATCTCCAGCTTGTCCTCCGGGATTTCGGCGGCGAAGCGGGAGAGGCGGTTGCGGTTGGTGGTGCCGAAGACCATCCGCTCGTAGGCGTGGGAGATGTAGAGCTTTTTGCGTGCACGGGTAATGGCGACATAGCAGAGCCGACGCTCCTCTTCCAGCTCCTCCGGCTCATAGATCGACCGGACCGACGGGAAGACCCCGTCCTCCATCCCGGGGAGGAAGACCACCGGGAATTCGAGGCCCTTGGAGGAGTGCATCGTCATCATCATGACGCTGTCCTCCTGCTCGTTCATATCGTCGAGGTCGGTGTAGAGGGCGATTTCCTCGAGGAAGCCGTCCAGATCCCCCTCGGGGTTCTCCTGCTGGTATTTGGCCATCGTCGATTTCAGTTCGCCGATGTTTTCCAGCCGGTTTAGCCCCTCGTCCCCCTGGTTTTTCAGCATGACCAGGTAGCCGCTCTTCTCCATAATCCGGTCGAGCAGCTCCTCCAGCGGGAGGTTTAACGCGTCGTCCCGGAAGGAATCGATCATATAGGCGAAGGCTGAGAGCGGCCCCGCCTTCCGGGCGAGGGCGCCGTACTGGTCGGCGTGGCGCAGCACCTCAAAGGCCGGGATGCCCGCCTGGGCGGCGATCTCCATGACGGTCGAGACGGTGGCGTCGCCGATCGAGCGTTTCGGCTCGTTGATGATGCGGGCAAGGCGGACGGTGTCGGAGGGGTTGACGATGATCGAAAGGTAGGCGATGAGGTCCTTGACCTCCTTGCGGTCGAAGAACTTGGTGCCGCCGAACAGCCGGTAGGGGATGCCCGCCTTGATGAAATGCTGCTCGATGACCGAAGACTGGGCGTTCATCCGGTAGAGGACGGCGTGGTCGCCGTACCGCATCCCGGATGCGACGTTTTTCTCGATCGTGTCGGCGATGAACTGGGCCTCTTCATAGGCGTTCTGGACCTTTTCGAGGACGATCTTGTCCCCCGGCCCGTTTTCGGTCCAGAGGTTTTTCCCCTTGCGGGCGGTGTTGTGGCGGATGACCTCGTTGGCGGCGTCAAGGATGGTCTGGGTCGAGCGGTAGTTCTGCTCGAGGCGGATGACGGTGGTGTTTTTAAACTGGTCCTCAAAGGAGAGGATGTTCTCAATCGTCGCGCCGCGGAATTTATAGATGCTCTGGTCGTCGTCACCGACGACGCAGAGGTTCTGGTACCGGCCGGCGAGGAGGCTCGCCAGCATATACTGGGCGTGGTTGGTGTCCTGGTACTCGTCGATCATGACATACCGCCAGCGGTTTTGGTAGTACTCCAGCACCTCCGGCCGCTGCTGGAACAGCCGCACCGTCTGGACGATCAGGTCGTCGAAGTCAAGAGCGTTCGCCTTTTTCATCCGGGCGGCGTAGGCGGCGTAAATCTTGCCGATCTGCTGCTTGCGGAAGTCGCTCCCCGCCTTTTCGAGATATTCCTCGGGGGAGAGCAGCTCGTCCTTGGCCCGGCTGATTTCGCCCAGCACCGCTTTGGGCTTGAACATCTTGTCATCGGCCTTCAGCTCGCCCATCGCGTCCTTGATGACCCGTTCGGCGTCGCTGGTGTCGTAGATGGCGAAGGAGCGGGTGTAGGCGGCGTCCAGCTTGTCGATGTCCCGCCGCAGGATCCGCACGCAGCAGGAGTGGAAGGTGGAGGCCATGACCTCTTCCGCCTCCTCGGCCCCCAGCATCCGGTCGAGCCGTTCCCGCAGCTCTTTGGCTGCCTTATTGGTGAAGGTGATGGCGAGGATGTTCCAGGGGCGGACGGGGTAGACCGAAAAAATCTCCGACAGTTCCTCGTCGGAGAGGTCGGTTTTGCCGTCGATGTAGTTTTGGAGGGCCTGGCACTGCTCTTCAGTGACGCCCGCCGGGATGTAGGCGCTGTGGTAAGCGTCGCCGAAGCGGACCATAAAGACGATCCGGTTGATGACGACGGTGGTTTTGCCGCTGCCGGCGCCGGCAAGGATGAGGAGGGGGCCGTTTACCTGGAAGACCGCCTCCCGCTGTTTGGGGTTGATATGGGAAAAGCGTTTTTCCAGCGCCTTCTGGCGAAGCTCCAAAAAATCATAATGTGCCATGAAATAGGGGTTCCTTTCTGCCTGCTGCCGGGGCGCCTCATCAGCGCGGCGGCGGTAATTTTCCGTTTACAGCTATTTTACCATATTTGGGGGTAAATTTCAATCTTCACTTTCTTCCACCCATGGAAACCAATTTCCGTCTCAGCGGCATGGAAGGCCTGTTCCGCCCGTTTGGGACCGGCGGCCTTCGGATACGGTGCGTTTTGATGGGAATAGGCCGAAATCCGATTTTGCGCAGAAACCCGAAAAGCCCTTGACCGGCGGGCGTTTTCTGTTTATAATAAGAACGATAACTTCACTTGGAAAGGTATGGTTTCCGCTATGAAAAACAGCGAAAAAACGCTTGATATGATCGTCAACCTCTGCAAAGCCCGTGGTTTTGTCTATCCCGACAGCGAAATTTACGGGGGGCTGGCCAACAGCTGGGACTACGGCCCCCTCGGCGTTGAACTGAAAAACAACATTAAAAAGGCCTGGATGAAGAAGTTCGTCCAGGAGAGCGGCTTAAACGTCGGCCTGGACGCCGCCATCCTGATGAACCCCCAGACCTGGGTCACCACCGGCCATGTCGGCAACTTTTCCGACCCGCTGATCGACTGCCGCGCCTGCCATGCCCGCCACCGGGCGGACAAGCTGATCGCCGACAGCCACCCCGAAGTAAACGCCGATGCGATGAGCTTTGAGGAGATGGACCAGTTTATCAGCGAACATGAAGACGTGGTCTGTCCTGTCTGCGGCAAGCATGACTTCACCCCCATCCGCAAGTTCAACCTGATGTTCAAGACCTTCATCGGCGTCACCGAGGACACCTCCAGCGTCGTCTACCTCCGCCCCGAGACCGCTCAGGGCATCTTCTTAAACTTCACAAACGTCCAGCGGACCACCCGCCGCAAGCTCCCCTTCGGCATCTGCCAGGTGGGCAAGGCCTTCCGCAACGAGATCACCCCCGGCAACTTCACCTTCCGCACCCGGGAGTTTGAGCAGATGGAGTGCGAGTTCTTCTGCAAGCCCGGCACCGACCTCGAGTGGTTCCAGTACTGGAAGGACTTCTGCAAGAACTGGCTCACCTCCCTCGGCATCGAGGAGGAAAACCTCCGGCTCCGGGACCACGAACCGGCCGAGCTGGCCTTCTATTCCCGCGCCACCACCGACATCGAGTACGCCTTCCCCTTCACCGACTGGGGTGAGCTGTGGGGCATCGCCGACCGGACCGACTACGACCTCCGCCGCCATATGGAGGCGAGCAAGAAGGACCTGACCTATTTCGACCAGGAAACCGGCGAACGGTATATCCCCTATGTCATCGAACCCTCCCTCGGCTGCGACCGGGTGACACTGGCCTTCCTCTGCGAAGCCTACGACGAAGAGCACCTGGTGGACGCGAAGGGCAAAGAGGATATCCGCACCGTCCTGCATCTCCATCCGGCGCTGGCGCCCTTCAAGTGCGCGGTACTGCCCCTCTCCAAAAAGCTGGGGGACAAGGCGCTGGAGATCCAGCGGGAGCTGTCTAAATACTTCATGGTCGACTACGACGACGCCGGCTCGATCGGCAAGCGCTACCGCCGCGAAGACGAGATCGGCACCCCCTACTGCATCACCGTCGACTTCCAGACGGTCGGCGACGAGAACACCCCGGCCGACAACTGCGTCACCGTCCGCGACCGCGACACGATGGAGCAGGTCCGCCTGCCGATTGCAGAGCTGGTTTCCTATATCCAGAAGAAGATCGAATTTTAATTTCGTACAGCCGGAGAGACGTTCTTTCCGGCTGTTTTTCTTAATAGAACAATAAAAACTTTCCAAACGTCCAGTCAACGTCCCGAAGACCGTTCGCTTGACGAACGGTCTCACGCGTTTGGAGCGGGAGACACGGCCGCGTCGAACAGCGGGTCCAGGGCCCGCGAGGGTCCTGGT
>DVHA01000290.1 GCA_018712425.1 Candidatus Faecivivens stercoravium
TCCCATCCAAGGGGAACCCTTGGTCGCTGCCTTAAGGGCAGCGAAATTAGCCTTCAATGCTTCGTGCTTTTCCGCAAGTTTATGCGCTGGCGGGAGGGAAAATCCGGCGGATGAAAAAAAGGGGTTGCAAAAATCCGAAAAATACGGTAAACTATAAGGGTATGGTAGACCCATCTGCTTATGGGCTATCGCCTGAAGCGCACGTTTGGTGCGCCGGAAATCTAAAATAATGGAGGTACGCCCAATGGTTACAGCAGGCGATTTCAGAAACGGACTTACTTTTGATATGGACGGCCAGGTTATGCAGGTCGTTGAATTCCAGCACGTTAAACCCGGCAAGGGCGCGGCTTTCGTCCGCACCAAGCTCAAAAACGTCATCACGGGGGCGGTCACCGAGACCACCTTCAACCCCACCGCGAAATTCCAGGAAGCGTATGTCGAGCGCAAGGATATGGAATACCTCTACGAGGATTCCGGCCTCTACTACTTTATGGACCCCGAGACCTACGAGCAGCTGCCCGTATCCGGCGACGTCATGAACGATTCCTTCAAGTTTGTCAAGGAGAACATGGTCTGCAAGATCCTCTCCTACAAGGGCAACGTCTTCGGCGTCGAGGCCCCGAACTTTGTCGAGCTGAAGGTCACCAAGACCGACCCCGGCTTTAAGGGCAACACCGCGACCAACACCACCAAGCCCGCGACCCTCGAGACCGGCGCGGTGATCAAGGTCCCGCTGTTCATCGACGAAGGGGAAATGATCAAAATCGACACCCGTACCGGCGAATACCTCTCCAGAGCGTAAACCCGGGCGTAAGCATCTGTCAGAAAAGCCCGGTGGCCGGGCGCGGAGGTTTTTATGGAACTGATGGAAAAAGTCTCTTATCTCAAAGGTCTTGTAGATATGGCGGAGTTTGACCCTTCGTCCAAGGAAACCAAGGTGTTAAACGCGATGCTGGAAGTCCTCGACGAGATGGCGAAGACGGTGCAGAGCCTCACCGAGGCCAACGCCCAAATGTGCGACGTCATCGAATCGATCGACGAGGATCTCTCCCAGGTGGAAGAGGACCTCTACGGCGACGAGGATGAGGACGAAGAGGACGAGGGCGGCGATTTTGATATCGAAGACGACGAGGATGACGACGGCGACCTCTATGAGGTCACCTGCCCCTCCTGCGGCGAGGTCTTCGACGTCGACGAGTTCATGCTCGACGAGGGGGAAATCAACTGCCCCAACTGCGGCGAACGGCTGGAGTTTGACCTCCAGATCGGCGACCCGCCGGTCCAGGCCGAAGAAGCCCCTTCGGAGGAATAACTTTTTATCCTGATGGTAGGGGCGGATGCCCTTTACCGATATACAAACCGGGTAAAACCTCGTTTTATCCGGAAAAACTTCATACGTTGTTTCGGGGCGGAGTGCAATTCTCCACCGGCAGTACAGTCTGCGAACGCTGTTTTAACGGCGCCGACCCGGCGAAATTCCGGGACCGACGGTGAGATCCTTCTTTAAGGGGGATTTAAGTCCGGATGAGAGAAACAAAGGAAGTGCGGGATGAGGCGCAGTGCCCTTGCCCCGTGTGACCGAGGATTTTGCCCCGCTGGTTTCCGGCGGGGCTTTCCATTTTTCCGGGCAATGTCTGAAGCGAAATTATTTTGCTGTGGGGCGTGTCCCCGGAAAGGAAGATCTGTATGGTAACCACCAAACCCCGTGTCACAACCAGAGCGCTCGTCATGACGGCGATGCTGTCGGCGATTGCGTTCATCCTGATGTTCATCAACTTTTCGGTGCCGTTTATGCCCAGCTTTATTAAGCTGGACATTTCGGAACTGCCGGCGCTGATCGGGTCCTTCAGCTTAGGGCCGGTTTACGGCGTCGTCATCTGCCTTGTCAAGAACCTCTTAAACCTGACCCAAACGTCCACCGGCGGTGTCGGGGAACTGTCCAACTTCCTGCTGGGGACGATGTTCGTCTTTCCGGCGGGGCTGATCTACCAGCGGATGAAGAACCGGAAGGGCGCGATCATCGGCAGCCTCGTTGGGGCGGTCATCATGGCGGTCGGGTCGGTCTTCACCAATATTTTCCTGGTTTATCCGATCTACTACCAGGTGGCGGCACCGAAAGATGCTATCCTTCAAGCCTACCAGGCGATTATCCCGGCGATGAAGAGCGTGGAGCAGTCGATCATCTGCTTCAACATGCCGTTTACCTTCCTGAAGGCGATGCTGAGCGTTCTGGTCACCTTCCTGATTTATAAGCGGATTTCCCCGGTTATCAAAGGCGTCCATAAGTAAAATAGACCGGCGCGGGAGGTTTCCTGCGCCGGTTTTTCACATCTTTCGGGGTGAAATGGGGAAAACCGGCCGCATACGGCATTCCATTTTTATACCAGACGCAGGATGCGACTTCCCTTTTTCCGGAAAAAGATGTATAATAAGGGCATAACGCTGTAAGCTGTTTTGTCCCGCCGGCGGTTCCGGCGGAAAACCTGAAGGAGGAATACCCTATGCCGTTTATCCACATGATGACCAATGTATCTGTTTCCGAAGCCGCCGAAAAGGCGATGAAGGAGGCGTTCGGGAAAGCGATTTCGATTATCCCCGGCAAGAGCGAGCAGTGGCTGATGGCCGATATCGAAGGGGAGCACCGCCTCTACCTCGCGGGGAGCGGGGAACCGGCCGCGATGGTGGAGGTGAGCCTCTACGGCAGCGCCGCCGGCGAGACTTATAACAAGCTGACCGGGGCGGTCACTGAAACCGTTGTAAAAAACCTCGGGATCGACCCCGCGCGGGTGTACGTCAAATACGCCGAGACCCCTTATTGGGGCTGGAACGGCGAAAACTTCTGAGGAGGGATTTGTATGCCGATGGTTGGGGTGATTACCAACGTGTCGATTTCCGGCTCCGCCCGGGCTGAACTGGCCAGAGGGCTGGGCGAGGCGGTCCAGCTGATTCCCGGCAAGAGCGAGAGCCAGCTGATGATCAAAATCGAAGGAGAATCGGCCATCTACTTTAAAGGCCGGGACGACCTGCCGGCGGCTTATGTCTGGACGGACGTCTCGGGCCATGCGGACGGGGCGGCTTACAAAGCCTTCGGGGCCGCAGTAACCCGGCTGCTGGGGAAGGTGCTGGCCATCCCCGGCGGGAATGTTTACCTGACGGTCCGGGAGATCCCGGTGTGGGTGGTGAACGGGGAATAACGATGGTCACGATTGCAATCTGCGACGATGTACAGGCCGACCAGCAGATGGTCGCGTCGCTCATCCGAAGCCTGAACCCCTTTGACGGGCAGTATACGCTGGAACTCTTCGGGAGCGGGGACGAGCTGCTCCGGTCGGAGAAGCGGCCCTACGACCTGGTGGTGCTGGATGTCCAGATGCCGGAGAAGAACGGCTATAAGACCGCCCAGCAGCTTCGGGAGACCGACGGACGGACGATCCTCGCCTTCCTCACCGGCGTCGCCGCCCCGACAGTCGAGGTCTTCCGGGTAACCCCTTTCCGCTATCTGATGAAGCAGATGGGGGAGGAGGAGTTAAAGGCCGAGCTGACCGCCTGTTTCCAGGAGGTGGAGCGGCGGCAGCGGTTTATCGTCTTCCAGGCGGGGGGCGAGATTCTGCGGCTGCCGGCGGCGTCGGTCCTCTACCTGGTCATCCAGGGGCGGGCGGTCGAGCTGGTGACCGACAAGGGGCGGAGGAGCCTGAAGGCCAAGATGGCGGATATGTACAGCCTCTTGGCCCCCTACGGGTTTGGGTACTGCCACAAGAGCTACCTTGTCAACTTCTCCCGGGTGGTGTCGGTCAGCAACAATTCGGTCATTATGGAAAACGGCGACATCCTCCCGATTTCCCAGCCGAAGGCCAAGAGCTTTAAGTCGGAATTTTTGCGGTACGCCAAGACCGCCGTCTGAGGGGGATAAGATGGGACAGGTGCAGAGTTTCCTTTACGGGGCGGTCTCGGCGGCCCCGTCAAACGTCTTTATCCTCCTGATGATGGAGGATTTGTGCAGCCGGACGCTGACCCGCCGGGAGGGCCGGAAAGGGGGTCTCCCTTACCTGATGTCGGCGGCGGCGATCCTGCTGACGGCGGCCGATATCCTGCACAACAGCTTTGTGACCCTCGGGGTGACCTTCCTCATCCTGATGGGGCTGATGCTGTGGGAATACCGGGTAGAGCCGCCTCTGATCCGGGGGATCCTGGCGGGGGTGTTCGCGCTGATCACCTCCCCCAGCGACCTCGTCGGGGAGGGGTTCTGGCTGCTGGGCCGGGTCTACGGGTATGAAGGGGGGAGCATGCTCCTCTGCCAGGCGCTCGGCGGACAGATCTACCTGCTGCTCGTCTTCATCCTGATGCGCTGGTATATCCGGGCGGCGGTCAGCATCTTCCACGAGAGCACCGGCAGCTGGTTCTGGCTCTGCCTGATTGTGCCGGGGGCGAGCCTGCCGACGATGCTGGTCATCTGGCGGATGGCGATGACGGTGCGGTTCTCGGCCGGGCTGGAGCTGGCACTGAACCTCTGCTGTTCGGCGCTGCTCTACGGGTGCCTCGCGGCGTTTATGCTGTTTGAGCGCATCGCCCTCCAGATGGAGGTCACCCGCGAGTACCAGGCAGTCCGGCTGCGGAGCGAGATGGAGCGGCGGCATTATGAGCTTTTGCAGCAGAAAAGCGACGAGTACGCGGCTGCGGTCCACGACATCAAGCACCATATGCGCGCCCTCCGGGACCTGGCCCGGCAGGGGGATTTAAGCGGGGTGGAAGGCTATCTCGACGCCCTCCGGGAGGACGAGGCGGGGCATCAGCGGGAAGGGCACCGGATTTTCACCGAAGACAAGGTGCTCAATGTCCTGTTAAGCGAAAAGGCCGCCCGGGCGGCCGAAAAGGACATCCAGTTTGTCGTCTCGCTGACAGCGGGGCTGGACTTTATGGACCCGGTGGACGCGGTGGCGCTGATGGGCAACCTCCTCGACAACGCGATCGAGGGGGCCGAGACGACGCCGGACGGGGAAGACCGGTTTATCCGGGTGACCATCCGGCCGTTCAACCAGGGGTTTGTCCTGATACAGGTCGAAAACAGCTTCCTGGGGCCGCTGCGGGAACGCCGGGGGCGGCTTCTGTCCACCAAAGACCCCGGCAGCCGGGGGTATGGGATGCGGAGCATCGCCCAGATCGCCGAAAAGGCCGGCGGCAGCATGGAATACGAGGCGGAGGGCGGCCGGTTTACCGTCACGGTGATGCTGGGGACGCTGGCCCGCGCAGAGGAATGACCTCGATTTTGAGGTCGGCAGAAAAGTCTAAAAGCCGCACCTTCAGGTACCCGTCCCGGGCGATGAAGAGGGCGGTCTCCGTCTCCGGCGGGTCGGCCGCCAGCCGGCAGCGCACCCCCACCGCCGTCCATCCGGCAAGGAGGCCGGAAAGGGCGAGGGTGATGAAAAAGGCGAGGAAGAAGGGGCGGAAGGCCATTCTCCACTCGGCAAAGCGGAGGCGGAGAAGCACCGCCCTTTCCTGGAAACGGGAAGGGGCGGATTTTTTATTGGGGTGGGATTTTTTCATGGGAAGTTCCTTTTTGGGAGTGGATAGTGGTCAGTGGATAGTGGACAGAGTTACCCCTTCAGCAGTGCGGCGAGGCTTTCGCCGATCCATTCGCCGGCCAGTTTCGCCTGGGAGAGGGTATTGCCGTGGCCGCCCACTTCGATTAAGAGCGAACCGGTCGTGAGGTTCTGGTTGTAGAAGCGGTAGTCGAAGAGGACGGGGCGGGTGAAGCCGGGGTGGTCGGCCTCCATCTGCTGCTGGAGGTCGATCGCGAAGGCGAGGTTCTCCCGCCAGTCCGGGTAATCCATCGTTCCGTCGTCGCAGCCGGAGATGATCATCACCTGGGCGGCGGTCCCTTCGTCCGATTCCACCACCGGGGCGGTGACGGTATCGCCCGAGATGATCGCGTCCCGGTGGATATCGAGGACGACCTTGATCGAGGGGTACTGGGCGAGGATCCCCTTCACCGTCTCGGCCGAGCGGTCGTAGGAGCCGTTGTAGGAGGGGTAGTCGTGCTGGGTGGTGTCATGGATGACGCCGATGCCGGCTTCCTGGAGCTTTTGGGTGATGACATCCCCCACCGCCGCCATATTCTGGGTGTTGTCGGTGGTGCGGCTGGGGTAAGTGGTGTCGTAGACGTCGCCGGTGAAGGGCATATAGGACTCGGTGGTGTGGGTGTGCATGATCAGCACCTGGGGCTCGGAGGTGTCCTCCAGCGTGAAGGCGGGGGAGGCCGCTTCCGCCTCCAGGACGACCGAATTAGCGTAGTCGGTGACGTTTTTGACGAATGCGTTCCCCACCTGGACAAAGACCTCCGAGGGGGAGGTGGTGTAGGTCTTATGGACCAGGACCGCCTGGTTCTCGGGGGCGATCTCCGGTTCCTCTTCCGGGGCGGAGGCGGTTTCCGGATTTTCGGCGCTTTCAAGGGGGAGGCTGGAGAGGGTCGTGTCCTCCGGATCCGGTCCGCTTTCGGGGGCGGAAACCGCGTCCCCGTCCGGTTCCGGCTCGGAAGGGGCGGAGGAGATTTCAGCCGGGGCGCTCTCCGAGACCCCGCCCGGCGCCGCTAGCGAGAGCGCTTCGTCAAAGCCCGGCAGCTGGGGCAGCAGGAAGGATGTCCCCAAAAAGACGGCGGCAAACACCGCCGCCAGCATCCAGCCGCCGCCCGCTTTCCCGGCGGGACGCCGGTGCCAGACCACCACCCGGGAGTGGAAATTTTTGCCCTGCCTCATTGCCACGGCCCCTTTCTCAGAATGTCTCGCCCTTAGCATACGCGGGCGGGGGGAAAATTATGCGGGGGGAGGAGAATTTACAGATTGGATGTTCCCGGCGGGGGCGGGGTATGGTATAATGGAGTTGAAATAGGCGCTTTTCTGCGGGAGGGAATTATATGAACAGGAAAATCGGAAAAGTTCTGGCCATTGGTTTTGCGGCTGCAATGGCATTCTGCCTGCCGTCCTGCGGCGGGGAGAGCCGGGAAGAGGCGGCCGCCGGCAGTGTTTCGGACGGCCTCGGGATCGACATCGCGGGCGGGGAGGAAGTGTCCTACTCCGATACCCACGGCGGGTTCCTCGGGGACGGGATCACCTATGCGGCCTACCGGTTTGCGGACAGCAATGTGCGGGAACAGATTGAAGAAAGCGGGGAATGGATGCCGCTGCCGATGGATGAGGTCGCGGCGGTGCTGGCCTACGGTGTGACGGAACATGGGGAGGGGTATACCATCAACCGCGGGCCGTATTTGACCGATGAGGAGCAGGAGCCGCTGCTGCCGGAGGTTGAAAACGGGTATTACCGGCTGATCGACCGGCAGATGGAGAACGGGTTTGTGACGGCGGCAATGCTGGAGCGGGCGTCGTTAAATTTTACATTGGGAATTTATGATACCGATACGGATACCCTGTATTATTGTGAAATGGACACCTGACCGCCGGATTGTGGGGAAAGCACAGCTTGACAAAGGGTCAAAACTGGTTTACAATAAAATCTGAGTAAATTATTTGGGGCGTTACGCGCCGGAAAGGGGAATCTGCAATGATCAAAATGGAAAGCCATCTGGGGTCTATTGAGATTTCGGAACGCTATTTTCTCTCGCTCATCGGCAGCGCCCTGTCGGATGCTTTCGGGGTCGCCGGGCTTTCCTCCGCCGGGAGGCGGGGGCGGACAAGGGGCGCCGGCGACAGCGTGCGCATCGGTGTACGGGGGAGCAAGCTGGTCATCGACCTGCACATCCTCGTGACCTACGGGGTCAACATCGCGGCGGTTGTTTCGAGCATCGCCCATAAAATCAGCTACACCGTCGAGGACGCGACTGGCATCGGCGTCGCGGCGGTCAACATCTATGTTGACGGCATGAGCGCCGTGTAAACGCCCGGATGAACGGCAAACCGGAATAATGTCTGCGGGCGGTATCCGCTGCCCCATTAAGGAGTGCACAAAAGGTGATAAACGGTAACACGCTGCGGGACGCGATTGTCTCGGCGGCCCATGTGATCGCCAGCCAGAAACAGAAGGTTGACGAATTAAACGTCTTCCCGGTCCCCGACGGGGATACCGGGACCAATATGTCGATGACGATCGGCGCGTCGGTGCGGGAGCTTTCAAGGCTCCGCGACCCGTCGGTCGAGGAGACCGCCAAGGTGGCGGCGTCGGCGCTGCTGCGGGGGGCCAGGGGCAACTCGGGGGTTATCCTTTCCCTCCTCTTCCGCGGCTTCTCCAAAGGCCTCTCCGGCAAGGTGGAGGCGGACGGCGCCGACCTCGCCGACGCGCTCTCGATCGGCGTCGAGGCGGCCTATAAGGCGGTTATGAAGCCGACCGAGGGGACCATCCTCACCGTCGCCCGGGAGGCGGCGGAGACCGGGACCAAGACCGCCCTTCTGACCAACGACCCGGTCGAGGTCTTTACGGCGATTGTAAACCAGGCGGAAGAAACGCTGAAAAAGACGCCGGAAATGCTCCCGGTGCTGAAAAAAGCCGGGGTGGTCGACGCCGGCGGCAAGGGGCTGTGCGTCATCTTCGGGGCGATGCTTGATATCTTTAAAGGCGGCAAGGTGGCCGAATCGGCCGGCGAATCCGCCGATAAGCCGGCGCCCAAGCGCAGCGCCGTCGCCAGCGCCGACGGGGACATCACCTTTGCCTACTGCACCGAGTATATCGTCATGAAGGCGGCGGGATGCGGGGACGCGCTGGGGCTGAGGGCCTACCTCGAGTCGATCGGCGACTGTGTGGTCGTGGTGGACGACGAGGACATCATCAAGGTCCATGTCCATTCCAACCACCCCGGCCTCGCGATTGAGGAAGGGCTGAAATACGGCGCCCTCACCTCGCTCAAGATCGAGAACATGCGGGAGCAGCACACCGAGCAGGTCCTCCAGGCGGACGAGCAGGCGGAAAACGCCGACTATGTCCCGGCCGACCCGGATACCCCCTACGGCTTTGTGGCCGTCGCGGCGGGGGCGGGGCTGCAGGCGCTCTTTACGGACCTCGGGGTCAACCATGTGGTTACCGGCGGCCAGACGATGAACCCCTCGACCGACGATATCCTCCGGGCCATCCAGGCGACCCCGGCCGAGACGGTCTTTGTGCTGCCGAACAACAAGAATATCATCATGGCGGCGGAACAGGCGGTGCGGCTGGCCGACCGGCGGGTCTGCGTGCTGCCGACCCGGACCATCCCCCAGGGCATCACCGCGATGCTGAACTTCGACCCGGACGCCGACTTTGCCGCCAACCGCCTCGCGATGACCAAGTCGATCGAGACGGTCCAGACCGGGCAGGTGACTTTTGCCGCCCGGGACAGCGAGTACGGCGGCCATTCGATCAAAGAGGGCGAGATCCTGGCGATGGAGGACGGGAAACTGGCCTTTGTCGAAAAGGACCTGACCAAGGCGGTCCTCAAGCTGACCCGGTCGATGGCCAAAAAGGGTGCCGGCTTTGTGACGGTGATCTACGGCTCGGACGTTTCGGAGGACCAGGCACAGGCGGTCTACGACCTCCTGCGGGCGCGGCTCTCGGACGATATTGAGTTAAACCTCGTCAACGGTGGGCAGCCGGTCTATTATTATATCATTTCGGTGGAATAAGTTTGAACTCCCGGGGCGGCAGACGCGCCGGGAGTTTTTGGTTTTGGAGGCAGAAAAATGGTTTATTATGCGGAAGGCCCCCTCGTCATCCGGGATTTGCAGCCGGGGGACGGGGAGAAGCTGGCAGCGGGAGAGATGGCCCAGGGCTGGCAGGACACCCGTGAGAAATATAACGCCCGCCTGCGGGACCAGGCGGCGGGGAAGGCGGTGGCGATGGCGGCCCTGCTGGACGGGGAGCCGGTGGGGTATATCAATGTCTATCCGGACGCCCCCTGGGGCCCGTTTGGCGGGCAGGGGCTGCCGGAGATCGTCGACTTCGGGGTGCTGGAAAAATGCCGCCGGAGGGGGATCGGCGGGAAGCTGATGGACGCGGCGGAAAAGGTCGCCGCCCGGTATGGGGATACCGTCTACCTCGGGGTCGGGCTCCACAGCGGCTACGGCGCCGCCCAGCGGATGTATGTCAAAAGGGGGTATGTCCCCGATGGGAGCGGGGCCTGGTATGGGGAAACGGTTTGCCCGGCATACGCGGACTGCCGGAACGACGACGATCTGGTGCTGTACCTTTCGAAGAAGCTGCGGTAAAGGGGAAAGGCGTACCGGCGGAAACAGGGTTTTTCATCCCCTGTTTCTTTCTTTTTTACAAATTTTATGATATAATATTTCTGAATGGAAATCTCCTGCCCGGGGCCGGGCAGGAGCAGAAAGGATGGCGTGGATGCCGGAAGAAAACGAAGCCCTGCGGTC
>DVHA01000291.1 GCA_018712425.1 Candidatus Faecivivens stercoravium
AGAGGCGTCCTCCGGAGCGGAGAAGCTGGGGGTTGAAATGAACATTGCCTTCCTCAAGGGGCCGACCGGCCTGGGGGCGCTGGAACTGATGGACGCAAACGATAAGGGCGAAACCGCCGTCGACTACAACATCTCGCTGGTGGCCAGCGCCGACGAAATCGTCAGCGGCATCGGCAGCGGGGAATACGATCTCGCCGCCGCCCCGACCAACCTCGGCTCGACCCTCTACAACAAGACCTCCGGCGGGGTCTCGATCGTCGCGATCAACACCCTCGGCGTCCTCTACGTCCTTGAAAAAGGGGACGTCACCGTCTCGACGGTCGAAGACCTGAGAGGGATGGACATCATCGCTTCGGGCGAAGGGTCTACGGCGGAATATGTGCTGGACTACATCCTCTCGGAAAACGGGATTGACCCGGAGACGGATGTAAACATCACCTACTACACCGAACATGCCGAAGCGGCCACCGCCCTCGCCTCTGCGGAGAACGCGGTAGCCGTCCTGCCCCAGCCCTTTGTCACCACCGTCATGAACCAGGACGAAGGGGTTTCGATTGCCCTCGACCTGACCGACGAATGGGAGAAGGTTACCGACGGGGCCCAGCTGGTGATGGGCTCGATCATCGGCCGGAACGAGTATATCGAAGCAAATCCCGAAGCGGTCAGCGCCTTCCTAGATGAATACGCCGCCTCGACCGATTTCGTCAACAACAATGTGGAAGAAGCCGCCGCCCTGTCGGAGTCCTACGACCTGTTCCCTGCCGCCGTTGCCTCTAAAGCGATCCCGAACTGCAACATCGTCTTTATGGAAGGCGAAGAGATGAAAACAAGCGCGGAAAGCTTCCTCCAGGTTATGTATGACTACGAGCCGTCCACCGTCGGCGGAACGCTGCCGGGAGATGATTTCTATTTTGCACGGTAAAATGCCCGGGGGGACCCCCCTCCCGCAGAAAATCCGGCATATTGTAAACCGCACTGCCCCCTGCGCGCCGGGGGACGGTGTGGTTTTTTCTGTCCGGACGGGGAAAAAGCCCGGGAAACTCTCGGTCCTCCTTTCGGTCCTCTTCTGGCTGGCCGTCTGGGAATTGACGGCGAGAGCGCTGGACAGCGCCCTCTTGCTGGTCTCGCCGGTCACGGTATTGCTCCGGCTTGCGGAACTCATCCGCACCGGCGAATTCTGGTCAAACGTCTTCACCTCCCTCTGGCGGATCGGTGCGGGTTATCTGCTGGGGGCCGGCTGCGGCATCCTCTGCGGGGTGCTCTGCGCCTTCTTCCCGGCGGCAGCGGCCCTCTTTTCCCCCCTCCTTTCGGTCATCAAGGCGACGCCGGTGACCTCTCTGGTCATCCTGGCGCTGGTCTGGATCAAATCCTACAACTTATCGATTTTTATCTGCTTCCTGATGGTCTTCCCCATCCTCACCGAGGCGGTGAAGGAGGGGATCCTGTCCGCCGACCGGGAACTCCTCGAACTGGCGTTCGTCTTCCGGTTCCCGGCCTGGAAAAAGGCAAAGCTTGTCTACCTCCCCGCAGTACGGCCCCAGATCGTCACCGCCCTCTCGACATCCATCGGGTTTGCCTGGAAGGCGGGGATTGCGGGGGAGGTGTTCGCTAGGCCAACCCTCGGCGTCGGGTCAAGGCTCTATGACGCAAAGGTCTACCTCGAGACCCCCGACCTCTTCTGCTGGACTCTGGTCATCATCCTCCTTTCGATGGCGATTGAAAAACTGATGCTCTTGCTGCTCCGGCGGGGCAGCCGGGAAACCGCCCCGGAAGCGTCCGGAAAGGAGGATGCGTAATGGAGCCGATCGTCCTTTCCGGGGTTTCAAAGTCCTTCGGGGGGAAGGCCGTCCTGCGGGATTTCAGCGCCGTCTTCCCCAACCCGGGCCTCACCGCCATCATGGGCAGTTCCGGCGCCGGCAAGACGACGCTAATCCGCATCCTTCTGGGCCTTATCCGGCCGGACGCCGGCCATATCACCGGCCTCTCCGGCCTGACCCCCTCGGTGGTCTTTCAGGAAAACCGCCTCTTCCCCGGCCTCACCGCCCTCGAAAACGCCGAGGCGGCGGGGGTAAAGGGGGGAAGCGGCAGATACTGGCTGAAACGGCTGGGGCTTGAAGACGCGTTGGACCTCCGCCCCCAGGCCCTCAGCGGCGGGATGCAGCGGCGGGTGGCGATTGCCAGGGCCCTTTGCTACGGGGGAAATTTCCTCGTTCTGGACGAGCCGTTCAAAGGGCTGGATGTAGACACCCGGGCCGGCATCTTCCCCATCTTCCGGGAAATAAAGCGGGAAAAAGCGGTACTGCTCATTACCCACGACCCGGAAGAGGCGGAGGCACTGGCCGACCACCTGGTCAAAATTGAGGCGATCCCAGCACCCGGTAATAGCGGCCCTTCCACCCCCCTTCCGGAATCTCGATGATGTTTTCCGACACGACCCGGATTTCGGTGACGGTCGATTCACCCGGCAGGGAAAGGATGATCCCTTCCGGGCCGGAGCGGTTTTCACCGCCGGAAACCCCTTCAACGCCGCCCGATGCCAGCAGGGCGGTAAAGGGGAGCGCCTCCAGATCCAGCGGCGCGCCGTAGCCGATGCCGCCGTAGAGGCCGGTCCCCTCCGCCTTCAGGCAGCGGACGGCGCCCCCGCCTGCCCGCCCGTCCCCCGTATCGGCGGGAAGGGCGGCAGTCCGGAAGTCTTCATGGCAGATCCAGACGCCGCGAAGGGCGGCAAAGGTCTGCTGGAAGGCCGGGAGCTTCTCCGGCGCCATCAGGCCCAGAAGGCGGACATTCCGCACCCAGGCGGTGAGGGTATCCCCCTTAGCCCAGCTGCGCCGGCTCTCCCGCCGCAGGCGGCCGTTTGCGAGGCTTATCCAGCCATCGGCATCGTTATACCCCTGGACGGTCAAAAAGCTTTCCAGGGCCCCCAGCGGGTCTCCTGCGCGGTACTGGGCTTTCGCCTCTTCATACCGCCCGCTGACCTGGACCATCAGGGCGGACAGTTCTTCCTCCGCCCGCTGCTGGGCACTGCGCAGGGCGCTGTCCTCCGGGAGGAAAAAGAGCTGGCGGGAGAGGGCGGTAAGCTGGGCCTCCAAAGCGGCGGCCTCTCCGGTGAGGCTGCCGCTCTCTTCGGCACTCTGTTCGGCCAGCAGGCTTTCCGACCAGTCCGCCCGGGCCTCCGCCATCACTTCAGCACGGTAGCCGGCCTGCCAGCCGGCAAACCGGCTGGTCACCGCCGCGAGGATCAGCATCGCCGCGGTACAGAGGACGAGGGTCTTAAAAGCCGCCCGCACCCACCGGCTTTCGAGATAGGGGGCGCGGAAGAGGAAGCTTCCGCCCAGCCGCTCCGGCTTAAAGCTGCGGGAGACGATGGGGAAACGGGTTTTGTCTGTTCCTGTCATGGTAAAACACACTCCTTTGTTGTCCGCCGGGGAAAACCCCGGCCTTTTTCTCTATTCCGGCCTGATCGGACGGGAAAGCGCCTTTCTGCGGAAAATCCCTTTCCGTTCGACAAAGCCTGTAAACGCGCGAAAGCGGCATAAACCGGGAAAACACTCGGTTTATGCCGCTTTCGGCGATATTGAGGAAATTGAGGTCGAAAACTGTCTGCCGGTTTCGACCGGGTTCGATGGAAATTGCGGTTTAAGGCAGCGGAGATCGGGAAAAAGTTAGTCCTTTTCTTCCCCGTTCAGCGAAATCCCCAGCTCATCCAGCTGTGCCTGGTCGATCGGGGCGGGGCAGCCGCTCATCAGCTCGGCCGCCGACTGGACCTTCGGGAAAGCGGTGACGTCCCGCAGGGAGTCCGCGCCGCAGAGCAGCATCGACAGCCGGTCCAGCCCCAGGCCCATGCCGCCGTGGGGCGGCGCGCCGTAGTGGTAGGCGTCGACCAGGAAGCCGAACTTCGCCTCGATCTCCTCATCGGTGAGGCCGAGGGAGCGGAACATATGCTCCTGAAGTTCGGAATCGGTGATCCGCATCGAGCCGGAAGCCAGCTCGACGCCGTTGAGGACGAGGTCATAGCATTTCGCCTTGACCCGGCCGGGGTCGGTGTCGAGGTAGGGGAGGCATTCGTCGAGGGGCATCGTGAAGGGGTGGTGCATCGCGACCCAGGCCCCGGTCTCCTCGTCCTTTTCAAAGAACGGGAACTCGACGATCCAGACAAACGCCCAGCCTTCGGGGATGATATCCAGCCGCTTGGCGCAGGTGGTCCGCAGGGCACCAAGGACCGGCAGGGTGACGCTGTCCTTATCGGCGACGATCAGCGAGACGTCCCCCTTCTCGCAGCCGAGGCGGGCGAGGATGGCGGAGAGCTCCTCTTCCGAGAAGAACTTCGCAAACGAGCAGCTGGGCTTCTCGTCCACCCAGCGGACAAAGGCGAGGCCTTTGGCGCCGATGCCCTT
>DVHA01000292.1 GCA_018712425.1 Candidatus Faecivivens stercoravium
CGTTTATTTTCCCGCTCCCCGACAAACAAATGGATTTCGGCCACACACTCTTCAAGAGACTCCTTTATGAAATACATAGAACTTTCTTGTAAGAACGCAATCATATTTTGCTTGGTAATACTGCAAGTATCTTGATAATAGTCATCGAAGAGTTCCGGCTTCATTCGAAGTGAACGAAATTGCAATTTAGAAAACCATTTTTGCCGAATCAGTCCATAACAACTCCCAAACGCTGGTTTAATCAGCGAATAAGTTCGTTTAGATGGAATAACCGCTGCACTCTCGACCATCGCAAAACGACAGATACCTTTTCGCTGGGATAACATTTCAAGTAATATTTGACCGCCAAGAGATAACCCGCCAATTAGCAGTACCGAACCTCCAAAGTTCATATCAATAAAAGAAATGATTTCACCAGCATTGTCTTTGATTGTTGTGAAATTTTTATCGCTTCCTGCATGACCATCCAATATCGGAATAATGATCTGAAAGTCATTTTGAAGTCGTTCAGATATTTCCCGGTAATTCCACCATGACAAACCGCCGCCATGCAGAAGAATGATCACATCTCGATTTTGTTTTCCGTATACTTTATATTGCAACTTGCCTCATCTCACTGCAATTTTCCGATTTGAGCCGCTTACAGATAAATGCCATTGTGCCATATCACAAACTCTTTCAAAGACAGTATGGCACAAATGTCATACAAATGCAGCACGGCGTATGATGAAAATTCTCATTACTCGCTCAGCTCCACCCATTCCTCCATATCCGCGTCCTGCTCCTTATGGAGTTCCTCCAGCTTGGCGCAGAGCTCCTGGAGCGCCTCATACCCGAGCCCCGGGTCGGTCATCTGCGCCTCCACTTCGGCGATTTCCGCTTCCAATTCCTCCAGCCGCTTTTCCAGCGCCTTGACCCTGGCCCGGGCCTTCGCGGCGGCGGCCCTCGCCTCCTTGCCCTTCTGGTAGCTGGCGGCGCCGGCGGAGGGCTTCTTTTCGGGAGCCGGAGCAGCGGACGCCTGGATGGCGGCGAGTCGCTCCTTCTCGGCCATCTTTTCCATATAGTAGTCGTAGTTGCCGGGGAAGACCTCGACGTGGTCGGCGAAGATCTCGATGATCTTGTCCGGCACCCGCCGCAGCAGGTACCGGTCGTGGGAGACAAAGAGCATCGTCCCTTCGAATTCGTCCAGCGCGTCCTCGAGGATTTCCTTGCTCCTGAGGTCTAAGTGGTTGGTCGGCTCGTCCAGCATCAGGAAGTTCTTGTGTTCCGCCATCAGCACCGCGAAAGCCAGCTTCGCCCGCTCGCCGCCCGAGAGGACCGCCACCTTTTTATAGACGTCCTCCCCCTGTAAGAGCACCCGCCCCAGTTCGGTCCGGACCTCGGTCTCGGTCTTCTGGGGGTAACGGCTCCACAGCTCCTCGAGGACGGTGTTTTCGGGGTTTAACTGCCGGTTCTCCTGGTCGAAGTAGCCGATTTTGACCTCGTCCCCCCACTTATACCGCCCGGAATCGAACTTCAGCTGCCCCAGGAGCCCTTTGAGGAGGGAGGATTTGCCAATCCCGTTTTCCCCGATGACCGCCACCTTGTCCCCCCGCTCAATGACGAAGGAGAGGTGGTCAAAAAGGTGCTTTTTCCGCCCCGCCTCGCCGACGGTCAGCGACAGCTCCTGGGCATTCAGCACTTCCTTGACCGGGTCGCGGCCGAAGGTGAACCGGAGGGACATCTCCTTGTTGTACTCCCGGGGGCGCTCGATCCGCTCCATCCGCTCCAGCTTTTTGACCCGGGATTTGGCGGACTTGGAGGTGGTGGCCCGGACGAGGTTGCGGGCGACGTAGTCTTCCAGGTCGGCGATCTCCTCCTGCTGGGCCTCGTACTCCTTTTCCCAGCGGGCCATCAGGTCGGCCTTTAACACCTTATATTTGGAGTAATTCCCGGGAAATACCCGCATCGACTGGAACTCGACTTCCCAGATCTCCTTCGCCGTTTCGTCGAGGAAGTAGCGGTCGTGGGAGACGACGATGACCGCGCCTTTGTACTCTTTCAGATGTTCTTCCAGCCAGCGGAGGGTCTTGAAGTCAAGATGGTTGGTCGGCTCGTCGAGGATTAAGAGTTCCGGCTCGGCCAGCAGCAGTTTGCAGAGCGCCAGCCTCGTCTTCTCCCCGCCGGAGAGGGTCGAGATGCGGGTGTCGAGGTCCCGGCCCCTGAAGCCCATGCCGTTTAAGACCGACTGAATTTTGACGTCGATCGTATACCCGTCGTTTACCTCGTAGTAGGAGAGCAGCTTATCGTAAGCGGCGGCCTTTTCTTTGTATTCGGCCGACTGGGGGTCCAACTGCCCCATGTCCAGCTGTAAATCGTCCAGCTGCTCCTTCGCGTCCAGCACCTTCTGGAAGACCGAGCGCATCTCCCGGCGGATGGTGTTCCCGCCGGTCAGCCCGCTGTTCTGGTGGAGGTAGCCCACCCCCAGCATCGGCTTGCGGACAATCTCCCCCCACTCGTTTTCCAGTTCGCCGGTGATCATATTCAGCAGGGTCGATTTCCCGGCGCCATTGGCACCAATCAGGCCGATGCGGGAGTCCTCCTGCACGTCCGCCGTAATATGCTCCAGGATGGTCGTCCCGGCAAACGACACCCCGATATCCTGTAATGAAATCAGCATCTTGCAGTTTCCTTTCTCTTTCCCGTTCCGCGCTGCCGGACGGCAGCAGTCCAGTTTAGATTATACCATATTTGGAGCGATTGGTAAAGGGAGCCGGCGGGATTGGGGCAGCGGATATTTGGCGGCAGGATTTTATTTGTTCTTCCGAAAAACTTCACCCAATCTCCTTTTTCAGCTCCTCCAAAAACCGTCCCGCCGCCCGGGAGAGGCCGGGGTATTTCTTCCAGACGACCGAAGCCCTCGCCTCCAGCGGCGGGTCAAGCGGCCTAAAGCAAAGCCCCGTCCCGGCGGTGTTATAGAGCTTATCAAAACAGACGGCGTACCCCACCCCCTCCTCCACCAGCAGCGAAGCGTTGTAGATGAGGGTATAGGTGGCGGCGGCGTCCACGCTTTCAATGTCCACCCCCAGCCAGGAGAGGATCGGCCAGCCGTCCCGCTCCTCCTGCCGGGAGAGGATCAGCGGCCTGCCCCGCAAATCCGCCGGGGTGACCGCCCCCTTTTCCGCCAGGTCGCTGTCCTGGCGCATCAGCACCCCGAACCGGTCGCTGGCGGGCAGCTCCAGCGCCTCATACCGCGCCCGGTCGAACCCGCCGTAGATCAGCCCGAAGTCGATCAGCCCCCGCTCCAGCTGCTCGAGGACAAAATCGGCGTTGCCGCTGGCGACATGCACCCGCACCGCCGGGCAGCGTTCCCGCAGCCGCCGGGCCGCCCGGGCCGCCAGCCGGAACCCCTCGGTCTCCCCGGCGGCGATGTAGACCTCCCCGGCGACCGGGTCGTCCGACTGGGCAATCTCCCGCTCGGTCCGGCGGACCAGCGAAAGGATCTCCTCCGCCCGGTCCCGCAGCAGCATCCCCTCCTCGGTCAGCGTCACCCGCCTCGACCCTTTGCTCCCCCGGACCAGCAGCTGCTTGCCCAGTTCCTCTTCAAGGGCCTTGAGCTGGGTCGACAGGGTCGGCTGGGAGAGGTGGAGGGAGGCCGCCGCAGCCGAAATGCTCTGTTCCCGTGCCACCGCGAGGAAGTATTGCAGCACCCGGATTTCCATCCGCATCCGTCTCCTTTCCATAGGTTTTACCTATTCTATTATATCAGATATAGGTATTTGAAATCAAGCTTTTCCGGCAGTATAATGAAAGCAGCAACCCCGGCGGGGCCGCCGCCGGATAAAACCGTACAGGAGATAAAACCAGATGAAAAAAAAGCAGATCTTCATCCTGACCATCGGCGTCTTTTCCATCCTCAACACCGAGATGGGGGTGGTCGGCATCCTGCCGGAAATTGCGGACGCTTACGGCGTACCGATCACGTCCGCCGGTCTGCTGGTCAGCCTCTTCGCGCTGGTCGTCGCCTTCGCCGGGCCGACAATGCCCCTTTTCATGTCCCGCTTCAACCGGAAAACGGTGATGGCCGGGGTACTGGGGGTCTTCACCGGCTGCAACCTCCTGGCGGCCTTCGCGCCGAACTTCCCGGTGCTGCTGATTGCCCGGGTCATCCCCGCCTTTTTCCACCCGGTTTTCATCTCCCAGGCGCTCTCCGCCGCCTCGGCGTCGGTGGAGCCGGCCGAGGCCCCGAAAGCGGTCTCCCGGGTCATGGTCGGCGTCTCGGCCGGGTCGGTGGTCGGGGTGCCGGCGGCGACCGCCCTCTCGAACCTCTTTTCGCTGCGGGCGGGGATGCTCTTTTTTGCGGCGGTCAGCGCCGCCGCCCTCGTCCTGACCCTCCTGTTCATCCCGAGCCTGCCGGCCAGGGAGCGCCTCAGCTACGGCAGCCAGCTGCGGGTGTTGAAAAAGCCGGGGGTCTGGCTGGCGATCCTCGGGGTCATCTGCTTAAACGGCGGGCTTTTCGGGGTGTACAGCTACCTCTCCGACTTCCTCTCGGCCGTCACCGGCTTTTCGGCCGGATGGGTGAGCGGGCTCTTGCTGGTCTACGGCCTTGCGAACATCATCGGCAATACCGTCGCCGGGCAGATGCTCTCGAAGACACCGCTGCGGTTCGCCGCCGCCTGCCCGGCCCTGCTCATCGGGCTGTATATCCTGCTCCTGCTTTTCGGCGGGGTTAGCTGGGCGATGGCGGCACTGGTGCTCCTCTGGGGGATTATCGCCGGCTGCGTCGGCAACGTCAACCAGTACTGGATTGCGGCGGCCGCCCCGGAAGCGCCGGATTTTGCCAACGGCCTCTTCCTCGCCTCGACAAACCTCGGGACGACCATCGGCACCTCGGTCTGCGGCGCGGTTATCGCCTCTTTCGGGATGCGGTGGATTGAGCTCGGCGGGTTTGCGATGCTGGCCGGGAGCCTCCTGTTTATCCTATGGCAGACAAGGCGGATGAAAAGGTAAATAGGACGATTTTGCCCCTGGTTACGCCGGGGGTTTTATATTTATTATAAAAATAACACCCCGTCCTCTTTAGACGGGGTGCTGCCGGCAAAGCCTTATTCGTAAAGCGGGTATTTGGCGCAGAGGCCCATGACTGTCTCGCGGACAGCGTCCTGCTTGCCCTCGAAGTCGGTGGCGACTTTATAGATGCAGTCGGCGACGACGTCCATGTCGTCCTCCTTAAACCCGCGGGTGGTGACGGCGGGAGTGCCCAGCCGGACGCCGGAGGTGATGGTGGGCTTTTGGGGGTCGTTCGGGATGGCGTTTTTGTTGGCGGTGATGTAGACCGCGTCGAGGTTGTGCTCCAGCTCTTTGCCGGTGACGCCGGTCTCGCGGAGGTCGAGGAGCATCAGGTGGTTGTCGGTGCCGCCTGAGACGAGCTTCATCCCGCGGCTGGTCAGCCCCTTTGCCAGGGCGGCGGCGTTTTTGACGATCTGGGCCTGGTATTCCTTAAATTCGGGCTTTAAGGCCTCGCCGAAGCAGACTGCCTTGCCGGCGATGACGTGCATCAGCGGGCCGCCCTGGGTGCCGGGGAAGATCGCCTTGTCGATCGCTTTGGCCAGCCCCTCCTTGCAGAGGATCATGCCGCCCCGGGGGCCGCGGAGGGTCTTGTGGGTGGTGGTGGTGACGACGTCAGCATAGGGGACGGGGCTCTGGTGCAGCCCGGCGGCGACGAGGCCGGCGATATGGGCCATATCGACCATCAGGTAGGCGCCGCAGGCGTCGGCGACCTCCCGGAATTTCGCGAAGTCGATCGCCCGGGGGTAAGCGGAAGCGCCGGCGACGATCAGTTTCGGCTTATGCTCAAGGGCCAGCTCCATCAGCTTTTCATAATCGATCCGGCCGGTCTCGGGGTCGACGCCGTAGGGGACGATATTGAAGTACTTGCCGGAGAGGTTGACGGGGGAGCCGTGGGTCAGGTGGCCGCCTTCGTTTAAGTTCATCCCGAGGATGGTATCGCCGGGCTTTAAAAGGGCGAAGTAGACGGCGATGTTCGCCTGGGCGCCCGAATGGGGCTGGACGTTGGCGTGCTCGGCGCCGAACAGCTCGCAGGCCCGCTTTCTGGCGATCTCCTCAACGACATCGACGTATTCGCAGCCGCCATAATACCGGCGCCCGGGATACCCCTCGGCGTACTTGTTGGTCAGGATGCTGCCCATCGCGGCCATGACGGCGGGAGAGACGATATTTTCACTGGCGATCAGTTCGATGTTCCGGCGCTGGCGCTCCAGCTCCTTTTCCATCGCCGACGCGACGTCGGGGTCGGTTTTGGCGATCAGGCCGATCGAGTCGAGTAAATCTGCGTACATAGCGTTTCCTTCTTTCTTTTCGGATGGGCGGGTTCCCGCCGTTTCTGGGTATGAGGTTATTATACCCCATTCCGAGGAATTTTGCAAGGCAGGAATTTAAATCTTTCATGTAAAATTTCCGATAGGCGGTTTTTAGGGTTTGCCGCAGAATGTTTTCCCACGTAAAAAAGAGGTTCCGCACATCAGGTAGTACCTCTCTCTGAAATTGGTGGAAACAACGGGGAGTCGACCTCGCCTGCGGGCGAGGCCAGGTCGCTTCGGTTTGCACAGCAAACC
>DVHA01000293.1 GCA_018712425.1 Candidatus Faecivivens stercoravium
GCTGATGGTCGATTTGCCCGCCCCGTTGGAGCCGGCGAGGGCGACAAACTCGCCTTTTTCGATTTTGAAGCTGAGGCCCGGGATGATGACCGGCCCGCCGGGGTAGCGGAAGCTTACATCTTTAAATTCCAGCACCGGCCATCACCTCCCGCGCCATCTTTTCCCCGCCCTCGAGGGTCAGGGGCAGCTGCCCGTTATAAAGCCCCATCGCCCGGAGGTTTTCCCCCAATTCGGTGACCCGGGGGATGTTGATCCCCTGTTCCCGGAAGAGGCCGGCCTTTCCGGCGACCGCGCCGGTGGGGCCGTCGAAAGCGACGCGGCCTTTTTCCATCAGGATGATCCGGTTTACATAGCTGCACAGCAGCATGATCTTCTGCTCGACGACGACGACCGTCTTGCCATAGTCCCGGTTTAAGGCCTTTAACAGCTCGAAGATCATCACACTGCTCTCGGGGTCCAGCTCGCCGGTTGGCTCATCCAGCAGGATGACGTCCGGCTGGAGCGCCAGGATCGCGGCAATCGCCACCTTCTGCTTCTGGCCGCCCGAGAGGGAGCTGATCTGCCGGCGGCGGAGGTCCTCAATCCCCAGGAGGGAGAGGGTGTCTTCCAGCCGCCGCCCGATCTCGTCGTGGGGGAGGCCGAAGTTTTCCATCCCGAAGAGGATCTCGTCCTCGACAATCGAGGAGACCATCTGGCTGTCGATGTCCTGGAAGACCTCCCCGACAAACCGGGCGATTTCCTCCGGTTTGACCTCGACGGTGTCCAGCCCGTTCACCGTCACCGACCCGTAAAAGTCGCCGGTGAAGTGGTGGGGTATCAGCCCGCTGACCGCGTAGGTGAGGGTGGATTTGCCGGCGCCGGAGGCCCCGGTCACCCCGACAAACTCCCCTTCCCCGATGTTCAGCGTAATCCCGTCGAGGGCGTTCCGCCGCCCGCCTTTGTAGCGGAAGCTGCATTCGTTAAACTGGATCATCCGACTGCCTCCCGGTTACTTTCTGAGGTTCATCATGCCGCCGACCGGGATGCTGAGGATCGAGACGATCACGCAGTTGAGGACGGCGGTGACCACCGAGACGGTCGCCATGCTGACAAACTGGGCCATCGGCATCGGGTTCGCGTAGGTGAGGGCCGCCAGCCCGACAAAGGCGAAGCCGGAGACGAGGGTGGTGAGGAGGGTGGTGACGAGGGGCTTCACCGCCTTCGGCATCGGGATGAGGACGAGGGCCGCCATCGTAACGGCGCCGATCGTCTCGCTTAAAAGTCCGAGCCAGGGCATCGAGGTGCCGATCTGGCTGATACAGCCGGAGATGAAGCCGATGATGGCCGCCTCTTTGAAGTTCGGCCGGATCATCAAAATCGAGAGGCAGTAGGTGGCGATCAGGAAGTTGGGGTGCATGTTCCCCAGCGCCAGGAATCCGGCGCAGAGCCGCAGGACGACCCCCACCGCCATCATGATGCCGACCAGGATCAGGTTGTTGATGTTCCGTAAACCGGTTGCTGTCACGTCGTTCACAATTCTCTTTTCCGCCATGGTAAAAACCCTTTCTGTGCGTTTCATTTTTGATTGGGGCTATTCTGCGCCCCGTCTGCCCATCGCCCGCCGCACCCGGGCCGAAGGGAGCCATGCTCGTCGGAAAAGGGAAGCCCCAGATAAACAAAAAGAGTCTGTCCTTAGATTAAGGACAGACTCTTAAAAAATCTGCGGTACCACCTTAATTGCCGCCGGTATATGCGGTATATGGATACACCTATACCCTATGCGGCCACTCTCCGAAATGCTAGCACATCTCCGGCCTTTAACGCAGGCATACGTCTCAGGTACTAGGGGGGACACCCCGTTCACCTCGCCCTCCGTGGTCCATTTGCAGGCTGCTTACTGCGGGATTCCCATCATCGCCCGCTCTCTGGAAGCGCATATCCTGTTTGATTTCCACATCTCAGGTTTGCTTTTGTGTTGTGATGCCATGATAGCACAGCGGAAAAAAGTTGTCAAGGCTTTTTTGAAAGTTTGGCGGATTAACAGAAATTTTTTCTGCATTTTTGTAAATCATGCCTGACTTGCTTCCTTCCGGCTGTCAATTTCACCCAGGAGTTTCCGGAACCGGAAGAAGAATATGGTGGTTGTGGTGACCGACGCGAGGATATCGGCGATCGGCTCGGCCAGGAAGATGCCGTCGGTGGCGGGGAGGATGCCGGTGTTTTGGAAGAGCACCGGCAGAAGGAGCGCCAGCGGGATCAACAGGATGACCTTCCGAAGCAGCGCGCAGAACATCGACACCTTCGCCTGCCCCAGCGCCATAAAGGTCTGCTGGCAGGCGTTCTGCCCGAACATCGTGATGACGCCGAAGAGGAAGATCCGCGCCCCGTGGGCGCCGATGTCCATCAGCGACATATCGTCCGAGAACAGCCGGATAACCACCGTCGGGAACAGCTGGATCAGCCCCCAGACGGCGAGGCAGTAGATCCCGTTGCAGGTAATCAGCCGCCTGAAGGTGGCCCGGACCCGGTCGGTGTTGCCGGCGCCGTAGTTATAGCTGGTGATCGGCTGGGCGCCCTGACACATGCCGGTCATCGGCATCATAATGACGGTGATGCAGGTGACCAGCACCGAGACGACCGAGACGTAATCGTCCCCGCCGTACTGCTGCATCCCGGCGGTGAAGACCACCTGGATGGCGCTCTCGGTGACGTTCATGATAAAAGGGGAGAGGCCCAGCCCCAAGACCGGCCCCAAGATCTTCCACTGGGGCCGCATATCGGCAAACCGCAGCCGCAATGTCGTCTTCTTTCCGAAGAGGAAAAAGAGCACCCACACGGCCGACGCCGCCTGGGCGATGACCGTTGCTATGGCCGCACCGGCGACCCCCATATGGAACCCGAAGATAAAGACCGGGTCGAGGATGATGTTGATGACCGCCCCGATGACCGTCGTCTTCATCGAAACCGAGGTAAAGCCCTGGGCTGTGACGAAAAAGTTCATCCCAAGGGAGATCTGGACGAACACCGTCCCAATGAGGTAGATCGACAGGTATTCCTCCGCGTAGGGCAGCGTCGCGTCCGACGCCCCGAAGGCGACCAGCAGCGGGGTCTTGACGATATAGATGACCACCATCAGCACGGCCGACACGATGACCATCAGCCCAAAACATTTGGAGAGGATTTTTTCCGCCTCCTCCTTCTTCCCGGCGCCCATTTTAATCGACGCCAGCGGCGCGCCGCCCTGGCCGATCAGGTAAGCGAAAGCCGAAATAACCATAATCAGCGGGAAGGCAACCCCCAGCCCCGCCAGCGCCGTCTTGCCGACCCCTTCTATCCGCCCGACATAAATCCGGTCGACGATGTTGTACAGGGCATTGATAATCTGGGCGGTGATACAGGGCACCGCCATCTTCGCCATCAGCTTCCCGATGGGCGCCGTCGCCAGCTCGGTCTCCCGGGATGGCGCCTTGACGGCATTTTCACTTTGTTGCATGCTTCCATCTTCTTTCTGTCCAATCAAATAGCGCCTGCTTCCTGGGCGTATCCCGGGAAACAGGCGCAGGTTTAATTTTATTATAGCACGTTTGGGAAAAGGGCGCAACTAAAGGGGGAAGCCGCCTGTGAAAAACAAGTTTAGCGGAAACGTAAGAATCGGCGCTGGCGTTAAAGTGACAAAGAAACGTTCGAAGATCAGAAGTTTAGGGTCAAGCCCTTTTTAAAGGGCTTGCGGGAATGGAAGGGGCAGAGCCCCTTCCCAGGCACTCAGTTACTGTACCTCTGAAGCTGACCACAGCTTTGCCACTGATAACAAAGCGTGCGCAGCACCCAAAAAATGCTTGAAAAAGTTTTCAATAAACCGATAAATTGTTTTGCCAAAAAGTACCTTCTCGTTTACGCGTCCTCCCCGGCGCTCTCCACATCCGACAGCACCGCCGCCGGCAGGCCGGAAAAGAGGATATAGGACGGCGCGGAAGGGTTGTTGTAGTAGATGGTGGCGGAGCTGAGCGGCATCCCCGATACCCCTTCAAAGTATTCCCCCCACATCGAAAGGCAGCTGTCCAGCGCCCCGAGGTTTTCCTTCGCCGCCGCCCGGGTCTCGTCGTCCACCGAAACCGAATCGATCGTCGCGTCGCAGTACCAGGTAATCGTATCCCAGTCGCCGTACTGGTCGGTATAGCTGCCGTACTCGACATTGCGGTTGTACATTGCCCGGGCCTGGAACTCCTCAATCGCGTCGTCACCGTTTAATTTAAAGTCTTCGTCGCAAAGGGAGAGGTCGCTGGTGGCGTAATAGGCCGGGTCCTCGTGGAAGGTGATCTTCATCGCGTAGAGGCCGATATAATCCCCGACCCCCTCCAGCGACGGGGCAAAATACATCTCGGTATCCATATACAGCCCGAACATCATCGTCGTCCGGGTGATCGCGTAGCCGAAGGTCCCCTCCGGCATCCCCGCCAGCTGGTCCTCCTCCAGCCGGACCCACTGGGTGCGGTCGAGCTGTAACTGGTTTGCCACCTCGTCGGGGTCAGAGCCCCACTGGGCGTTGAGGTAGCCGTCGTAATGGTAGGTATCCATCGCGGTCTCCGGCTGGCCGACCGCGCATCCGGAGAGGGAAAGGAGCGCCGCCGCCCCGGCTGCCGCTGCCGCGAAGCCCCGCCAAATTTTTCTCATATCCATTTTACCTGACATCCAATCTCTATAATATCCGGGCTGCCTGAAAGGATTGGTTCCCCACAAACTTCCGGCAGGCGCAACAAGCTCTTTTTATTATACGGTATATGGCGGTGTTTGTCAAAGTAACCTTCTGTAAATTTTTTGCCGGATTTTACCCATTGCCCCCGGTTTCCGCCGGAGGGAGG
>DVHA01000294.1 GCA_018712425.1 Candidatus Faecivivens stercoravium
CGGCCACGTTGACCACGGCAAAACCACCCTGACCGCTGCTATCACCAAGGTTCTGGCGATGAAGGGCCAGGCTCAGTACGAAGCGTATGATATGATCGACAAGGCTCCCGAAGAGAGAGCCCGTGGTATCACAATCAACACCGCTCACGTTGAGTACGAGACCGACAAGCGGCACTATGCCCACGTCGACTGCCCCGGCCACGCCGACTATGTTAAGAACATGATCACCGGTGCTGCGCAGATGGACGGCGCGATCCTCGTCGTTTCCGCTGCTGACGGCCCGATGCCCCAGACCCGTGAGCACATCCTGCTCGCCCGTCAGGTCGGTGTTCCCTACATTGTCGTCTTCATGAACAAGGTTGACCAGGTCGACGACGAAGAGCTGCTGGACCTCGTCGAGATGGAAATCCGTGAGCTCCTCACCGAGTACGACTTCCCCGGCGACGACGTTCCGATCATCCGTGGCACCGCTCTGGGCGCTCTGGAATGCACCTCTCAGGACATCAACGATCCTGCTTACAAGTGCATCCTCGACCTCATGGACGCTGTTGACGAATATATCCCCACTCCTGACCGTGCGGCTGACAAGCCCTTCCTGATGCCTGTTGAGGACGTCATGACCATCTCTGGCCGTGGCACCGTCGCGACCGGCCGTGTCGAGAGAGGCACCGTCAAGGTTGGCGACCCTGTTGAAATCGTCGGCCTGAAGGAAGAAAAAGGCTCCTCCACCATCACCGGTCTGGAAATGTTCAGAAAGACCCTGGACTACGCCGAGGCTGGCGACAACGTTGGCGCCCTGCTCCGTGGTGTCCAGAGAAACGAGATCGAAAGAGGCCAGGTCATTGCGAAGCCCGGCTCCGTTCATCCCCACACCAAGTTCCACTGCCACGTTTACGTTCTGAAGAAGGAAGAAGGCGGCCGTCATAAACCCTTCTTCACCAACTACCGTCCGCAGTTCTACTTCCGTACCACCGACGTTACCGGTATCATCACCCTGCCCGAAGGCACTGAGATGGCGATGCCCGGCGATAACCTCGACTTCGACGTCGAGCTGATCACCCCCATCGCGATGGAAGAAGGCCTCCGCTTCGCTATCCGTGAAGGCGGCAGAACCGTCGGTTCCGGCGTTGTTTCTTCGATCACCGAATAATCTTTCGAGAATCTGACATACGGTTTTCCGTATGGAAAAGGGCTGCCCCTTCGGGGGCAGTCTTTTTTTGCGCATAAAATCCCTCCTATACTTTTATTATACATCCAAAATTACGTTTTGTCAAATGTTTGTTCTGTGGAAGAGACGGATTTTTTGATTATGTTTTGGGTGCTGCGCACACTTCGTTTCGGGCGCAGCAGCTGTGGTCAGCTTCGGAGGTACGGAAAGTAAGTGCCTGGGAAAGGGCTCTGCCCTCTCCACTCCCGCCAGCCCTTTAAAAAGGGCTGGACCCTAAACTTTTGATGCCGACGTCCGTTCCCGCGAGACAGAGCTCAGCAGTTAGGACGTTTCGGCCCCGCGGAATAATTGCCAAATCCCATCGAATCCGGTATAATAGGGGTAGATTTTTGCAAAGGAAGGTTTATGCTTATGGAACTGATCCGCGCCCGGGAACGGGGCATCATCATCGGGAGCCTGCCGCCGGGGCCGCTGAACCGGATCTCCGACGTTCCGGGTGTCAAAGTGGGCCACTGCACCCTCGCCGAAGGAGATATCCAGACGGGGGTGACGGTCATCCTCCCGCCGCCGGAAAACCCCTTTATCGAAAAGCTGCCGGCGGCCGCCTACGTCCAGAACGGCTTCGGCAAAACGCTGGGCCTTATCCAGATCGACGAGCTGGGGACGCTGGAGACCCCGATCGCCCTCTGCGGGACCTTAAACGTCGGGCGGGTGCATGATGCGCTGGTTTCCTACATGGTCCGCCTCTGCGCGCGGGACGGCATCCACCTCACGTCGGTCAACCCGGTGGTGGGGGAGTGCAACGACGGCTTTTTAAGCGACATCCAGGCCCGCCCCTGTGGGGAAGCGGAGCTGCTGGCGGCGATTGCCGGCGCGGAGGCGGATTTTCCCCTCGGTTCGGTCGGGGCCGGGCGGGGGACCAGCTGCCATTCGCTCAAAGGCGGCATCGGTTCCGCTTCCCGGCAGCTGGAGCTGGACGGGGAAGCCTACACCGTCGGGGTGCTGGTGCAGACAAACCACGGCCGCCTTGCCGACCTGCGGCTGCCGGACGGGCGGAAGCCGGAAGCGGATTTTATCCGGCTGCACGACGGCGAGGCGCCGGACAAGGGTTCCTGCATGATGGTGCTGGCCACCGACGCGCCCCTCTCCGACCGGCAGCTCCGGCGGGTCATCCGGCGGATGCCGGTGGGGCTCATCCGGCTGGGGTCGTATATCGGCCACGGCAGCGGGGAAATCTGCATCGGCTTTTCAACCGCCAACCCCATTTCCCTCCGGGACAGCCGGGATATCCTCCCGGTGCAGCAGTTAAACGAAAAGAAGATCGACCTCTTTTTCCGGGCGGCGGCCGAGGCGGCGGAAGAGGCGGTGCTGGACTCGATGCTCTGCGCCGGGCCGGTCACCGGCTGGCAGGGCCACCATAAGGACAGCCTTTCGGAAATTTTTGGTTGATTTTGGAAGAAATCCTGCCCGCCCGCCGACTTTTTTGCCGATTGCGGGAATATTCCCTTGATTTTTTCACGGGGCTACTGTATAATAAAAATATACACCGGCAGACGCCGGACGCCCGCCGCGCGCAGGCGGAACAAGAAAATGGAGGTTTTTCTCATGCTCGTTTCTGCAAAGGATATGCTGAACAAGGCCCGTGAAGGCCATTATGCCGTCGGCCAGTTCAACATCAACAACCTGGAATGGACCAAATCCATCCTTCTCACCGCCCAGGAGCTCCAGTCGCCGGTTATCCTCGGCGTTTCGGAAGGCGCCGGCAAGTATATGTGCGGCTACAAGACCGTTGTCGGCATGGTCAACGGGATGCTCGAAGAACTCGGCATCACCGTCCCGGTCGCCCTGCACCTCGACCACGGTTCCTTCGAGGGCGCGAAAGCCTGCATCCGTGCCGGCTTCTCCTCGATCATGTTCGACGGTTCCCATTACCCGATCGAAGACAACATCCGCATGACCACCGAGCTGGTCAACACCTGCAATGTCCTCGGCCTTTCGCTGGAAGCGGAAGTCGGCGCCATCGGCGGTGAGGAAGACGGCGTCATCGGCAAGGGCGAGTGCGCGGATCCCGCAGAGTGCAAGATGATCGCCGACCTCGGCGTCACCATGCTGGCGGCCGGCATCGGCAACATCCACGGCGTCTACCCCGCCAACTGGGAAGGCCTCTCCTTCGAGACCCTGGCGGCCGTCAAGGAAGCGGTCGGCGACATGCCCCTCGTCCTCCACGGCGGCACCGGCATCCCGGACGACCAGGTCAAGAAAGCCATCTCCCTCGGCGTCGCGAAGATCAACGTCAACACCGAGTGCCAGCTGGTATTCGCTGAAGCGACCCGCAAATACATCGAGGCCGGCAAGGACCAGCAGGGCAAGGGCTTTGACCCCCGCAAGCTGCTCGCTCCCGGCGCCGAAGCGATCAAAGCGAAAGTCAAAGAGAAGATGGAACTGTTCGGCTCTGTCGGCAAAGCGTAATTTTCTCTCGTAAGCATGCAAAAGGCTCCTTCTGTCGAAGGGGCCTTTTTTACAGTGAAAAGTGAAATGGCTTCGCCGTGAAATTGGCCCTGCGGGCCAGTGAAATACGGCATTTGCAATGCCGTGTGAAGGTGCCCCTTCGGGGCGATTTAAAAATATCTCTCCGGGTGGAACGGACAAAGAAGATAGCCGGGTTCCGGAAAGGGCGCAGGTATCCCCCTTTTTTGGAAAGCCATATGTTGATTTATCGCCGCTTGCGGCGATACCTTTACTTGACCCGCAGGGTCAAATTTCACTGCGAAGCTATTCACTTGTCCCGACGGGACAAATTTCACTGTTTTATCGAAGATAAAACCAAAAGGAGAACCGCCATGTTTCAAGATAAACCCCTGATCGCCCTCAGCTGCACCTCCAACC
>DVHA01000295.1 GCA_018712425.1 Candidatus Faecivivens stercoravium
GACGACGCCTCCTGCGCCCTCCAGATCGAGGCGGTCTATGAACCCCATTACGCCCGTTACAAGGACCTCTTCGGGACGGTCATCGCCGGGTTCTTCTCGGACGAGCCCTGCATCGGCAACGCAGTCGGCTACGACTTCGACGAGCGGGTCGGGCATAAGGACATGCCGCTCCCCTGGAGCCGGTATATGCCGGAGATGATGCGTGAGCGGCTGGGAGATAACTGGAAGGACCTTTTGCCGGTCCTCTGGGCGGATCTGGACCACGGGCGGCAGGACGCGAAGGTCCGGGAAGGGTATATGGACAGCGTCACCCGGCTGGTGGAAAAGTGCTTTTCCTATCAGCTGGGGGACTGGTGCGCCGCCCACGGGGTCCAGTATATCGGCCACATCGTTGAGGACAACGGCGCCCACGCCCGGCTCGGTTCCAGCATGGGCCATTACTTCCGGAGCCTCGCCGGGCAGCATATGGCCGGAATCGACAACATCGGCGGCCAGGTGGTGATCGGCGGCGGCGACTCGGTCCGGCCGAAGGGCTTTTCCAAGCCCGGCGACGGGGAGTTCTACCACTATGAGCTGGGCAAGCTGGGGTCCTCCCACGCCCACATCGACCCCCGCAAGGGCGGCCGGGCCCTCTGCGAAAACTTCGGGGCCTACGGCTGGAACACCGGCGTGCGGACGATGCAGTACCTAGCCGACCACTTCCTCGCCCGGGGCATCAACCACTTCACCCCCCACGCCTTCTCCCCGAAGGCCTTCCCCGACCCCGACTGCCCGCCCCACTTCTATGCCCATGGCGAGAACCCCCAGTACCGGGCGTTCGGGACGCTGGTAGGGTACATGAACCGGGTCTGCCACTTAATCAGCGGCGGCATCTCCCTCCCCGACATCGCTGTCCTCTACCACGGCGAGAGCGAATGGGCGGGCGATTACCAGCCGGAAAAGGTGGTCTGCCGGGAGCTTCTGGAACACCAGATCGACTTTGACATTGTCCCAGCTGACCTGCTGGGCAACCTCGAAGCGTTCGGCGCCTATCTCGAGGAAAACGCCCTCTGGATCGGCGGGCGGCCGGTGCAGGCGCTGGTCGTCCCCTACAGCCGCTACCTGCCGCTCACCGCTGCCCGGTTTATCGAAAAGGCAGAAGAGACAGGGTTCCCGGTCCTCTTCACCGAAGCAGTTCCCGACGGGGTCAGCGACACTTCCGAAGAGGAAAACGCCCGGCTTATCCCCGCCTTGCAGGCCTGTGAGGCCGTCCCGGCGGGGAAACTGGCCGGGGCCCTCTCCGGCTTTATCACCCGGGATATCACCCTCTCCCCCGCCCACCGGCGGATGACCGTCTACCACTACCGGGATGAAGAGGGGGAGGACATCCTGCTCCTGTTAAACGAGGACCCCGGGGAGGCCTTCGACGGCGAAGTCACCGTCCGCGCAACCGGCAGGCCCGCCCTCTATGACGCGAAGGACAACTGCCTCCGGCCGGTGGAATCGGAAGTCCACGGGGAGAAGACGGTGCTCAAACTGCGCGTCGGGCCGCTGGAGATGGCGATTGTCACCTTCAGCGCCGAGGAAGGCGATGCCCTGAAGGCGCCCTACCGGGACCTCCTGCCCATCCCGGTCGAGGGTTTCACCGTCTCTCGGGCCGAGGCGAAGGAGTACCCCCATTTCCGCGACCCGCTGACGGTCGAAAGCCCGATCAACATGGCACGGATCTACCCCGACTTTTCCGGCTACTACCGATATGAAGTGAGCGTGGAGCTGCCGGAAGGGGTCAAGGAACTGACCATCGGCGACTGCTATGAGGCGGCGGAAGTCTGGGTGAACGGCGTCCGTATCGGCACCCGGATCGCCCCGCCCTACCGATTCGATATCGCCTCCGCCGCAAAAGAGGGGGTAAACACCATCGTCATCGAGGTGGCCACCACCCTCGAACGGAAGATGCGGGCAATGGAAGACAGCGACCGCCCCAGCCTCGGCGGCAACCCGCCCGTCTCCCCCACCGGCATCACCGGAGAGGTGACCGTCTGGTGCGAACAGCGCTGACCCGGTAAACCGGCGCGCCGTCCAATCCGCGGCGCGCCATCCCCGAAAGGAAAGGTGATTCTGATGACCATCCAGGATGTAATCGATAAAATCCTCGCCTACCACCCGGCGATCGACAACCCCCAGACCTGCGACGGGGTAAAGTGCGGCGACCCCTCCCAGCCGGTGACGGCGGTCGCCGTCAGCTGCGCCCCCACCTACGAGGTGGTGAAGAAGGCGGCCGCCCTCGGCTGCAACCTGCTCGTCTGCCATGAGCCCACCTTCTACAGCCACGCTGACACGACCGGCTGGCTGGAAGGCGACCCGGTCTATCAGGAGAAGATGCGGGTCATAAACGAAAGCGGCCTCGTCATCTTCCGCGACCACGACCATCTCCACGCCCATGACCCCGACGGCATCTACTTCGGGGTTATGAAAGAGCTGGGGTGGGAACCCTACCGGGCCGACAGCGGCAGGCGGCCGATGTTTTATACCCTGCCGGAGACGACGGTCGGGGCGCTTGCGGCCTTCCTCAAGGAGAAGCTGGAGATGCGTTCGGTCCGGGTGATCGGAAAGCCGGACGGGAAGGTAACGAAAGCCGCCTATATCGGCGGCGGCAACCTTTCCTTCGACGATGCCAACACCAAAATGATGATGGGTGAGACCGAGGTGATGATCGCGGGCGAACTGATCGACTGGACGGTCATGAGCTACGTCCGGGACGCCGCCGCGATGGGGCGGCAGAAGACGATCATCCAGCTGGGCCACTTCAACAGCGAGGAACTGGGGATGAAGTACGCGGCCTGCTGGCTGCCGCCGCTGATCCCGGGGGTTAAAGTCCACTGGATCCGGGCGGGGGAACCTTACCGTTATCTGTAAAAACCGGTTTTTCCCGCTTAAAAGCCCTTTTTCCGGACGGTTTTCTAAAATTTGATTTCAGCTCTTGACAAATGCCGCGCCTTGTGATAATATATATGATGTTGTCACAAATGTGCGGCAGCTGATGCGCCACTAGCTCAGCTGGATAGAGTGTTTGACTACGAATCAAAAGGTCGAGGGTTCGAGTCCCCCGTGGCGCGCCAACAGTGGAAAGAGGTACTACCCAATGGGCGGTACCTCTTTTTTTTCGTGTAAAAACCCAAAGGGCCACGGGGGACTCGAACGGGAGCGGTACTGAATGACAGCCCGGTGGGCTGTCAGAGCCGCGACCTGGCCCGCCCCGCAGGGCGGGTCGAGTCCCCAAAAAAAGCGCAAATGTTGAAAAGAGGTATCACTTAAAAGCAATACCTCTCATCGATATATAATGAAGGGAAGAATTTTACTTACTTCTGCACTAATCTTCCTTATTCTTGTTTCTTCTTATAAGAATATCCATATACTCTAAGTCATTTTTCGGAAGCTCATCATCTTCGAATTGACCCAAATATGTGATATCATGGTATTTAACGCCATTATATTCGTATCCTGTGTAAGAATATCCTCTCTGCGTCGTCCCTTCATATG
>DVHA01000296.1 GCA_018712425.1 Candidatus Faecivivens stercoravium
TTGTTGAATAACTTCTTATAAAAAGGACAGATTCTTTTGATGCGCTCAAAAAAATTAAATCACATTTTTTCCGGCGGCATGTACGGCGGAAAAAATACCTTGATCGGGACAAGTGTCGACCGCAGGGAGGCATGCAGTCCCGATGTTATCCTGTCGAAAAACTCGTTTTTCGACAGTCAGGCCTGAAGGCTTTTTGCTTATTCCATCGTCTCCTTCGCGCAGAGGGAATCGATAAACTGCTTGGCTGCCCGGGGGCTGCGGCCGCCGCGGCCGATGGCGAAGGCTTCCGCCAGCTTGTCCAGCTCTTCCGCCGGGATGGTGAGGCCGTTCTGGAGGGCAAGGTCGTGGACAATCTCAAGGTAGACCTGCTTGCCCGGCTTCTGGAAGGTGATGGTGAGGCCGAACCGGTCGGAGAGGGAGGTGAGCTCCTGGATGGTGTCGCTGATATGCAGGTCGGTGCCCTGCCGGTCGGAGAAGTCCTCCTTGACCAGGTGGCGGCGGTTGGAGGTGGCGTAGACCGCGAGGTTGGCCGCCCGGGCCGAGACGCTCCCCTCGAGGATCGCTTTGAGGGCGGCGAAGTTGTCATCGTCCTTGCTGAAAGAGAGGTCGTCGATGAAGAGGATGAACTTTAAGGGGTTTTTGCTCAGCTGGTCGACCAGGTGGGGGATTTCATGCAGCTGGTTCTTCTTAATCTCAATCAGCCGGAGCCCCCGGGAGGCGTAGGCGTTGGCCACCGCCTTGACGGTCGAGGATTTGCCGGTGCCGGCATCGCCGTAGAGGAGGGTGTTGGCCGCCGGCCGCCCCTCAATCAGGGCGAGGGTGTTGTCGATAACAAGCTGCCGCTCCCGCTGGTATCCGCCCAGCTCCGAGAGGGAGATGGCGTCGGGGTGCCCCACCGGGACGAGGGCGCCGTTTTCGATCATGAAGGTGGTGTATTTGGCAAAGGCACCGTAGCCGTACTCATGGATCCGGGTCAGCCGGTCGAAATAGACGGCCGTGAAGTCGGTCTCTTCAGTCTTCCACCGGGGGAGGAAGCCGGTATAGTTCATCCCCGCCCGGACCGTTTCGCAGTCCAGTTTCCCGGCGGCCTCAATAACCTTTAACTCCTCCCGCACCGCCTCTTCCAGCAGCGGGTCGATCGCCCCCTCCTCCGCCCGGGCGAGCATATAGACGTTCTCGTCCTCCAGCGCGAGGGTCAGGAGGTATCCGGTCAGCGAGACCGTCCCCCGGGCGTAGAGTTCCCCGGCAAACGCACCGTAGGCGGCAGCCTTTCTTTCCCCTTCCGCTTCCAGCAGTTCCCGTAAGGCCGCGACCACCGGGTCCCGGAGCAGTCCCCGAAAGACCGCGAGGGCATTCAGGCCCTCATACAGCTCTTTGCATCGATTCATAAACATCCTCTTTCCATCGTTTCATTGGGGCAGCGCCGCACCGCATACCCCATCACTGGATAAATCATACCACATAAAGAGTTGTCGGTCAAGTACTGCCCGGCCGCGGGATGTAAATTTTTGTGATTTTCCCCTAAAGCCCTTGTATTTTGTGAAAAAGGCAGGTATAATATGAACGAGGCAGTCCTGCCGGGGTGTATCTGAACAAAACAATCTTGTGGGAGTGTTCAGAGTTATCCCGGGGGAACAGGGCGGCTTCAGCTGGGAGGGAACCCTGTGTCGGTTGGACATAAGGGCGGCGGGGAACCGCCGAAGCGCTTCTGGGCCTGGATATCCGGAGGGCTTTGCCGCTGGCCGGACGGGTGGGCAGGGAGCTTCCCGGGAAACCCAATGGGGGAAAAAACCGGCGGCCAGGCATTCCTGGCCGATGCGGGAAACACAACGGCATAAGGCGCCCTCTCAAAGGGAAACGAGGGGACACCAGGATGAAAAAGACATGGCTGGCCGCGCTGACCGCGGCCCTGCTGCTGACATCCTGCAGCGGGAACACAACAAAGGATGTGGACATCGATGCGCTGGCCGAGCAGATTGTCCAGACGGTCGCCTTTGACGATACGCTGGAAGCAATCGACGACAGCATGATTCCGATGCTCTATGATATCGACGGGTATACCGACGCGGTGCTGTACAAAGGCAGCGGCGCGACGGCGGAGGAGGTTGCGCTCTTTAAGATGGAGTCGGTTTCGGACGCCGAAACGGCCTGTGAGGGAGCGAAAGCCCATATCCAGTCGCAGATTGACGCCTATGAAAGCTACATGCCGGATGAGGTTTCGCGGCTGGAGGATGCGGTCGTCCGCCAGGACGGGACGTATGTCAGTATCGTCGTATCAGCGGATTCGGACGCAGCCCAGAAGCTGCTGGACGATTCTTTCTAAAAACGGGAAATAAGCGGCAGGGGACTTGGACGGGCGTGAGCTTCGTCCTTTTTTCCTGCCTTTTTTAAAGTTGTTGTATTCAAAAACACCGTGTGCGGGAGATGCACACGGTGTTTTGCTGTTTAAGAAGGTTATTTTGCAGCGTCGAGGGCCTGGGCAAGGTCGGCGATGATGTCGTCGACGTTCTCGAGGCCGACCGACAGGCGGATCAGGTCGGAACCGACGCCGGCCGCTTCCAGCTCCTCGTCGTTCATTTGGCGGTGGGTAGAGGAGGCGGGGTGGAGGACGCAGGTGACCGCGTCGGCGACGTGGGTCTCGATCGAGCCGAGTTTCAGGTTCTTCATGAAGGTCTCGGCCGCCTTCCGGCCGCCTTTGACACCGAAGGAGATGACACCGCAGGTGCCGTTCGGCATCAGTTCCTTGGCGAGCTCATAATACTTGTTGGAGGGAAGGCCCGGGTAGTTGACCCAGGTGACCATCTCGTTTGCTTCCAGGAATTCGGCGACCTTCTGGGCGTTTTCCACATAGCGGGGCATCCGGACGGCGAGGCTCTCGAGGCCGAGGTTTAAGATATAGGCGTTGTGGGGGGACTGGATCGAGCCGAAGTCCCGCATCAGCTGGGCGGTGCACTTGGTGATGAAGGCGCCCTCTTTGCCAAACTTCTCGGCGTAGACGACCCCGTGGTAGGACTCGTCGGGGGTGGTGAGGCCGGGGAACTTGTCCTTATGGGCCATCCAGTCAAACTTCCCGGCGTCGACAATCGCGCCGCCGACGGTGGCGGCATGCCCGTCGATATACTTGGTGGTCGAATGGGTGACGATGTCGGCGCCCCATTCGATCGGGCGGCAGTTGACGGGGGTGGGGAAGGTGTTGTCGATGATCAGCGGGACGCCGTGGGCATGGGCGCATTTGGCAAAGAGGGGGATGTTCAGGACGGTCAGGGCGGGGTTCGCGATCGTCTCGCCGAAGACGGCCTTGGTGTTCGGCTTAAAGGCGGCGTTTAACTCCTCCTCGGTGCAGTCGGGGGAGACGAAGGTGAAGTCGATGCCCATCTTCTTCATCGTGACGGCGAAGAGGTTGAAGGTGCCGCCGTAGATCGAGGAGGAGGAGATGACGTGGTCGCCGCAGGTGGCGATGTTGAAGACCGCGTAGAAGTTGGCCGCCTGGCCGGAAGAGGTCAGCATACCGGCGGCGCCGCCCTCCATCGCCGCGATTTTGGCGGCGACATAGTCGTTGGTGGGGTTCTGGAGGCGGGTGTAGAAATAGCCGGAGGCCTCGAGGTCAAAGAGCTTGCCCATCTCCTCGCTGGTGGCGTAGGGGAAGGTGGTCGACTGGATGATCGGGATCTGGCGGGGCTCGCCCGACTTCGGGGTATAACCGGCATGGAGGGCCGCGGTTTCAATTTTCATTATAATTACTCCCTTTCTTTAGGGCGTTTTCAGATGCACCCTATGGTTTCTGCCTTCTATTATACGTTCAATTGCCCCGTCCGTCAAGCGGGGAAGCGGGATTGGGTTTAATTCCTACTGTTTTAGTTGGGGATTGTGGAGGATTCCGCCGGTTCGCCGCCGGAAAACTCGATTTCGTACTCCGAAAGGTCCAGCTCGCTTTGCAGGAAGGCGGTGAGGAGCGCTTCGGCGTTTTCGCGGGCGTTGTCCAGGAGGCCGTTGGCGACGGCGTCGGTTTTGGCCGTTTCCACCAGGCTGTTTGTGGCGGCGTTGGTCTCCTCCAGCGTAATCGGGCGGAAGATGCTCTCGTCCTCGACATAGACCTGGAAGGAATCGTAGTCGATTTCGGCGCTGAGGATTCTGACCTCCGGGAGGGTGACCCGGACGGCGGCGGCGGGCTCGTCCAGGTCGACTTTGACCGCGCTGAAGTCAAGGCCGGCTTTGACGACGACGTCGTAGCTGTAGACGTATCTGCTCTGGGTGAAGGGGATCGAGAAATCGCCCAGCTTCTGGTCGGCCTCGATGGTGCTCACTTCGGTGCAGTAGGCGGACTGGGTGGCCAGCTCGCCGATGTCTTCAAAGCCGAAGCGGGTGGTTTTGCTCTCCCGGGTGAGCTGGCTGCTGACCCCGAAGCCGATGGCGGTCAGGATCGCGGCGGCGGCCAGGGCGCCGAGGAAGAGCTTTGAGGTTAAGACGTTGCCGATGGCCCGCAGGATGAGGCTGGGTTTGTTTCCTTTTTCGCGCATGGTTGTCCCTCCGTACAAGATATTCCGGTTCTGTTACTTCTATTATACAGGATATTGTCAAAAGGGCAACCAAAAAGTCGAATTTTCAGAGGGAAACGGCGCGTGTTTACTAAATATTCATAATTGCCGGCCTGCCAGGCGTTTGGAAAACCTTGACAACGGTGCTCCGGCGTGCTATACTCTAAGTGTACTAGAAAACTTAATACACTTGGTACAGATGAAGGGAGGGTGTATGATGTTTCAAATCGACCTGCGGGGTGGCCGGGGGGCCATCTACCAGCAGCTGAAGGACGAGGTGATCCGGCTCGCCGGCATGGGCGTCCTCCGGCCGGACGAGCAGCTCCCGAGCGTACGGGCGCTGGCCAGAGAGCTGGGGATCAACCCCAACACCGTCGCCAAAGCCTACAGCCAGCTGGAAGCCGACGGCATCACCTATTCGGTGGCCGGGCGGGGGAGCTTTATCCGGGGGGACGCGGTGCAGCTTAAGGAAGTGCACCGGAAACACCTCGCCGAGTTTAAAGAGACGGTCGTCCGGGCGAAGTCGCTGGGGCTTCTTCGCGACGAGCTGGTCGGGGCGGTAGACGAGGTTTTTTCCTTTGCCGGCGCCCCGCCGGCGGAGACGGGAAATGCAAACAATGGGGAAAAATCTGATATGGGAAAGGGTGAGGGAAATTGATCCGCGCTGAAAATCTGGTCAAACGCTTCGGGGAGTTCCGGGCACTGGACGACGTCAGCCTCGAAATCGAGGAGGGGTCGATCTATGGGCTCGTAGGCTCCAACGGCGCCGGGAAGTCGACGCTGATGCGCTGCGTTGCGGGCATCTACGAGCCGGAAGAGGGGCACCTCTCGGTCGGCGGCGAGCCGGTCTATGAAAACCCCGCGGTCAAGGCGGGGGTGGTGCTGGTGGCGGATGAGCCGTGGTTCATCCCGCAGTCGACGCTGGCAGCCATGAAAAAGTTCTACAAGCGGTTTTACCCGCAGTTTGATGAGGAAATCTACACCGAGCTGGCCGAGGCCTTCTCGCTCCCGGAAAAGAAGAAGATCGGCACCTTCTCCAAAGGGATGAAGCGGCAGGCGGCGTTTATGCTGGCGATGGCGGCAAGGCCCCAGGTGGTCATGCTGGACGAGTGCTTCGACGGGCTGGACCCGGTGAAGCGGCAGATCGTTAGAAAAGTCATCTGCGACGCGGTCGCCGAGCGGAAGATGACGGCGGTCATCTCCAGCCACAACTTAAAAGAGCTGGACGAGATCTGCGACACCGTCGGCATCCTCCACAAAGGTAGGCTCCTCTACTCCAAGGACCTCGACAGCTTAAAAGGCGAGGTGCACAAGGTGCAGGCGGTCTTTATGCAGGAGGTCGACCGCGCCGAACTGGAAAAGGTGCTGCCGGTGATGGCGATGGAAGTGAGGGGGAAATTCTTTACGCTGATCGTCCGGGGGAGCCTCGAGGAAATCCAGGCGAAGCTCGCCCCCTTTAACCCGGCGGCGGTGGAAGCGATGCCGCTGACGCTGGAAGAAGTATTTTTGTATGAGATGGAGGTGATGGGATATGACGCAAATGTCCTCTTCCATGATTAAACCGGCGGTGAGGCTTGCCGGGGTCAACCGGCTGAGGCCAGTCTTCTGCGATACCGTCCGCCGGTACCGGACCCCGTATATCCTATACTGGATTGCGATGGTGATTTTCGGGCCGCTGGCGGCGATTATCGACTATGTCAATACTTTCGGCAACCCGAACCTGCTGCACGCCAGCAGCTGGGGCGGGTCGGATCTGTTCGGCCTTTGTATGCTGATTACCCTCGGGGCGTCGGTGGTCATCCCGATGGTGGTGTTTTCCTACCTCGACAACCGGCGGGCGCTGGATGTTTTCCACGCGCTTCCGGTGACAAGGGGAAAACTTTTCTGGGGAAATATGCTGGCGACACTTTTTTTGCTGTTCGCCCCATTTGTCGTCTGCGTGCTGCCGGTGGCGGCGGCGGTGGATTTTTCGCCGCTGTGGCTCGACCCGAGGGACGGAATGCTCTATTTTGGGCTTTTGCAGACGATGCTGGTGGTGGCGGCTGCGGCGCTGATGATGTGCGGGCTGATGGTGCTCCTCATGATCTGCTGCTCGACGGTGGTCGAGAGCTTCGGGTACTTCTGCATCCTGATGGTCGGGTACACGATTGTTGTCCGGATGGGGTTTAACCTGATTGGGCAGTACACCTTCGGATTTTCCGATTTCTGGCTGGAAGAATTCCTATTGCGGTTTACCCCGCTTTCGTTCATCTTTTCAACTGCGACCACCACGGGAGACGTTTTCTGGATTCCCGCTTTGCAGATGACGGTTCTGGGGGTTCTGCTCACCCTCCTCGGCTGGCGGCGGTATGTCCGCCGGAAGAGCGAACAGGCGGGCGGCTATATCTGGGCGCCGGTCTATTATGTCGCGGCGGTGATGGGCGCGCTGGCGGCGGGGCTGTATATCCGTGGGGTCCTCGGCAGCGGCAACGACGGGATTGATGTCGTCGCCGGGGCGGTGACGGCGGTGCTGGTCTTCATCGTGCTGGACACCATCCGCCACCGGGGCTTTAAGCAGATTGTCCGGTCGGCGGTGACGAGTGCGGCCGGTGTTGCGGGGGTCGCGGTGCTGGCGGTGGTCATCAACCTGACCGGGACCTTCGGGTATGAAGGCTGGGTGCCGGATGCGGCGGATGTGCTGGCGGTCAAGGTGCAGTCGGGGGCCCCGGCGAACCTCTCGAGCGCCTTCCCGCTGACCGATACCGAGAGCATCCAGACGGTCATCGACTTCCACAAATCGGTGGTCGGGAACCAGGAGCCGCTGGAGGCCGGGTCGGCGGAGACGCTGGTGGAGTATGACCCCTATGGGTTTACCAGCGCCGAGACGATTGACCAGAGCTATGGGTCGGTCTATCTGACGATCACCTACGAAATGAAAAACGGCAGCGAAAAGACCCGGGAGTATGTGGTGCCGGTGGTCATGACAAAGCCGCTCTACGAGCTGTCGGGGAGTGTGCGGTATTACTGCGCGATTGCCGACGCGGTGGACGCATACGCCGAGAGGATTCAGACGATGGAAGCGCCCACTATAATGGACACCCGGCCCGCTTCCGCCGAAGTCTATGCCGGCGGGGTGGACGAGAGCGGGGAACTTTTTTACAGCTTTGAACTGAACTACCCGGGAATGCTGCAACGGGCGCAGGGTAGCAGTTTCAGCATCAACCTGAGTCAGGAGGATACGGCCGATTTTTTAGACTGCCTCGCGGCGGACCTCCGCCGGCGGGGGGACGACTCTGAACGGCCGGCGGAAGAACAGCCGGTCGGCGCGGTCGACCTTGGGTCGCTGGGGATGGGGAATTACGGCAATACCCTCTACCTCTATGAGAGCGACGTCAATACGATCGGGTT